>CAJZJY010000202.1 GCA_916050055.1 uncultured Streptococcus sp. | reverse complement strand
TGACAGGTCATGGCGGTGCTTGCCTTCCGGTCTTGGAACTGCGACCACAGAGTGTGTGCTTTTGAAGGGGTGTGCGCAGGGAGAGGTTGGCGTAGATTAGGGTGTAGCGGAAGGTGAAGCGCCTGGATAAGGGAGAAATTCGCGAGGGAATAGGCGGGGGGCGCAAGAAATGGTATAATATGGGAATAAAGTAATTGTTTAGAGGTAAAGAATGAATCAACTGTTTAGAAATTTTATTTCAAAAGAGCGAGTGAATAGTTTTCGGGAGTTAACGAAGACGCTCGTGAAAATGGCGGGGACCGATGAAGTGGTGCCTGAAGAGGATGAAAGTGTGCCTTGGGTTCCGTCAATCCTAGGATTAATTTTCATATTATGGCTTTCTTCTGGTGATTGGCTCAAAAGTGTGACGCAACCGCTGATTGATCAATTTCCGCTTCTTTCGCTATGGCCGTTAGCGTTTCTCTTTGTCTACCTTCCGATTTTAAATGGGCTAGATGAGTTATGGAAACAACCGCAGAGAAAACGGGACTTACAGGAGTTGATGGCGATTGCCAAACGTGCGGTGGCCGTTTTAAAAGAATATGACTATGATAATTTAGAAGACGTGATTGACGCAGAAGTGGTCATCAACGAATACACCGAGTTATACGGATTATAGGAGGCCAAGGATGAGATTATGGCATGAGGACTTGATTGGGCATCTTCCGCGTCCGCAACTCTTGGGGCAGCATCGCGAATGTTGTGCGCTGAGAGGCAATGGTTGGGGCAAGAAGCATGCGACGGTGGACTATGTGTTTACTTATAGCCCGTATGTGCTGTATCAGTACCATACGTTAATTATGGATGAAATGGAGCGCCGTGGCTACAATGTGACGCCGGAGTGGAAAGAGGCTTCGTATCGTGGAAAAGTTTGCCCGCCGTATACCGAAGTGGATGAATGTGCGTGGACGAGTCCGTTATACAAAGAGCACGATGATGCGTATTACAAAGAATGTATCGAAAATTTAGCGCAAAAAGGAATTATCCTGGAAGGAGAAAATCATGTTTAGACTTCTATTGAAAGACGTTGCGACGAAAAAAATGGTAGTGAACTTCCGCGAGTTGACAAGCTACTTAATGAAAGAGGCGGGAATGGATGACGAACTGCCGGAACTAGTCGACAAAACGGCAACCATGAAAATGATTGCGGGGATGTTTGTATTCATCATAGTGATGCGTACGGGGATTTTATCGAGACCACTTGAGTTTATGGTAAACAAGGTTGCCGGAGAAGGGAATGTGATTTTTCTACTCTTGCCATTTGTTTCTTTGTACTTGTTTTTAGCATTCTTTTTTCTTCTGTACCGAATCTGGTCTAAAAAAGTACTGACACGTAAACTTGGCGAAGTGATTCCACTAGCGGAACGTGCGATTGCTTCTCTCAAAGCAGCTGGACGCGACGATTTAGAAGAGGACATCGAAGACGCAGAGTTTCTGATTGAGGATTATAAGAAGAGATTCGGGTTCTAGGGAGGAATAGACTTGGGAAAAAGGATTAGTGAAGAAGATATTACGCGATTAAGGGACCTACTAGAGAAAGTCTCTATGGAGAATGGTAGTCCCCAATCGTTACCTACTGCAAATGGAAAGTTAAGAAGACTTCTCTCTATTGGAGAGTGGGCAATGATTGTCATACTTTGTTGCACATTATTTCCACTAGTAGCATTAGCTTTTCTAGTGGGTTTGTTGTTAGGAAATATCGATGGGGCAATGGCTCTTGTTTATTTCAACCTTATGGCATGGCCGCTCGTGCTGATCTTCTGGGTACTTCCTATTATTTTATTCTTTGCTTTTCGTTTCATTCAAAAAAAGACATATTCTGATGAAGTGATTCAGATAAATCAACTGATTTACGAAGAACTACGTGTACGAAAATATATCGCAGATGAAGATTTAACGGAAGAAGCTCGGGAGTTAAAAGAATTATATAAACGCATCTGGGATTAGGGGGATATATGGAATCGAAACAGAAAGTTAAGAAACAGGATGTACAGCGATTGCGTAGATTAATTCAAGAAGTCGCTGAGCAAAATGGCGAAGAAGCTGGCTTACCAATCAGCTTTTTACCGTTTCGTGGTATTATAATGGTCATTAGTCTCGCTGGATTAGCATACGGAGTCGTGGCTACGTTTATTGTTACAATATCTACAATATTCTTTACAGAGCTTACGATGCAGCAGCCAGGGGAAGGGTATCAAAATGGTCTCACCAACAGTATGTTTCTTGACTGGTTCATCATGTTTGCCTTTGTAGCCGTCGTTCTCTATTGCTGCTACAAATCCGTTTACTGGGAATGGAACAAGCTGGTTGTTCGGGGAAATGAAGAAGTGGCGACGTGGAAAGCCGCACCAAGAGAAGCCAGCCGCGAAGCTGTTGAAGCACTAGAGGCGTATATACACGAACATACAACGATGACTGAGGAGAGTTCTTCCAAGGTTGAGGAAAAAGCGCATCAAGATGATT
>CAJZJY010000201.1 GCA_916050055.1 uncultured Streptococcus sp. | reverse complement strand
TATTTTTTAGTATTATTAGCTGTATAATAAGGGTGAAATAATCCATAAGGAGGAATAAATATGATTGAATTTCGTAATGTATCAAAAGTATATGATCAAACCGTCGCTTTAGATGGACTTAATTTAACGATTGAAAGTGGAAAAATTATTGGATTAATCGGACATAACGGGGCTGGTAAATCAACTACCATCAAATCACTCGTGAGCGTTATCCATCCAACAAGCGGAGAAATTATTGTGGACGGACAAGAATTGTCATCCAATCGTCTAGCCATTAAAGAAAAAATTGGCTATGTGGCCGACAGCCCAGACCTATTCCTACGCTTAACAGCCAATGAATTCTGGGAATTAGTCGCTTCTTCTTATGGCATGACATTAGACGAAGTAGAAAGTCGCCTTGCTTATTTATTAGAGCTATTTGATTTTGAAGGACATCGTTATGAAGTCATCGATTCGTTCTCACACGGGATGCGTCAAAAAGTATTCGTCATCGGCGCGCTTTTATCAGACCCTGAAATTTGGGTACTCGATGAACCAATGACAGGTCTTGACCCTCAAGCTTCTTATGACTTGAAGAAATTAATGCGTGAACATGCCGATAAAGGCAATACGGTTCTCTTCTCGACACACGTTTTAGAAGTGGCAGAACAACTCTGCGATAAGATTGCAATTTTGAAAAAAGGAAAACTACTCTTCTACGGTACGATTCAAGAGTTGAAAGGCCAACAACCAGATAGCACGCTTGAAGAAATCTACTTATCACTAGCCGGTAGACAAGAAGGAGTGGATTCACATGCGGTTTAATCGAATTCTTACGCTGGTGAAGACCAATTTAATTTTTGCGACGCAACCGGCACAATTACAAAATTATCGAAAGAAACAAGCGAAAAATCCATCGAAACCCGTGAATGTGGCGATGAAAACATTGACGCAACAATTGTTATTTGCGGTGATGTTTGGAGCTTTATTCGGAATTCCTGGAGCGATGTTTGGTCGTTCATACCCTCCACTTCAATTTGGAACGACGGTTTTCTTATTCTTGATGATTTTAATTTCGCAAGCATTGCCAGCTATTTACAATGTCTTTTATGAAAGTAAAGACTTCGAATCGTATTTGCCTTATGCCTTTACGGAATTAGAAGTCGTTCTTGGAAAGAGCTTTTCAATTGTAGTGGCTACATTGCAAGGATTACTTCCAATTTTGATGCTATTTGGAATTCACGTGTATTTTTCAGGAGGCTTCATCCTTTTCACGATTCCGATTGCCTTATTAGGGGCGCTTATCCTTAGTGCGATTGTTTACCTATTGATGTTTCTTCTCTGCTTCTTTCTAGCGAAGATTCCACTGTTTAGAAAATATCAATCCGTGATTGCGAATATTTTAGTTTTCGTGATTTCCCTTGGGGCCGTCATTGGCTATCAACTGATGCTGACAGATTCGATGGTAAATACTGTATTAACAGGAAAAATGCCAGCTTTCATTCAACCAGTACTCGCCTTCTATAATGCAATTTTGGATCCATTCGACATGACTGTTTATCCGATGATTGGATTAGTGATTTTAGCATTCGTGGCAATTATACTACTCGTGAAGTTCATTGTATTGCCAAACTTCTACCAAGCCGTTTCGCAAACATCGTCTTCGAAAGTAAAAGTCGAACGTGTGAAACAAATGGAATTAGATGGTAGCAAGCTTTCAACGAAATTCGTGATTCGCTATACGCTTCGCCAATTAATGGAAGGTTCGGTATTAACGCAAACGATTATTAGTGCAGGAATATTACCATATCTCCTCTTAATTCCAGCAGTTTTAAGTTTTTCAGGTGGTCCGGTAGAAATTAGTTTTATGAAACTCCTAAACCTAAACACCTTCTTACCATTTGCGATGCTCATTACCTTCATTGCAGGATTCAATACAGGAGGAAACAACTTATTAGCGGTCGGAATTTCACTCGAGCGGGAAAACTATTATTATCTAAAAGTTCTTCCATTCGATATGCATCAATTTTTAGAACGTAAATTCTGGATTCTCTTTGCGATTCAATCTATCATTCCAGTCATTCTTATGACGGTGATTTGTACGGTGCTTCGCTTACCGATTTATATGACCTTGGGCATCATTCTCTCATGGGGAATTATCAGTCTAGGGCTTAGCCGTTGGGGATACGCCAGAGACTTGAAGCTCTTTACGCCAACGTGGACGAATGTCATTGAACTCTTAAACCGTATGCGTAGTGGATTTAAGTCGGTCATTTTTGTCGTGGTTCTCTTCGGATTTATCTTCGGAGCGGTTTATCTATTAATTCACTTACCAGAATGGAATCGTACTTTCGTTTGGTTCATTACAATTGCGTACGTTGTCGTGATTCTTGGTTTATCAATTTTCGCAACATTCTACTATAAGAAAAAATTACATGAATTAATCGATTCTGAATAATGATGTAAGACTTAGAGTTTGTCTCTAAGTCTTTTTTTATAACCTGTTTTATAGGGTTTTGCAGTTAT
>CAJZJY010000200.1 GCA_916050055.1 uncultured Streptococcus sp. | reverse complement strand
AAGAAGATGAAAACAAGGCCTTTGACTTCAAGAGCTTCTCTACTCCAGTTATCAACACTTTGGCAGAACTTGGTGTTAAAGCTGAATTTACAGGCCGCAATGACCTTGAAATCGACGGTAAGAAATTCTGTGGAAATGCGCAAGCTTATATTAACGGACGTATCATGCACCATGGTTGCCTTCTCTTCGACGTTGATTTGTCAGTCCTTGCTAACGCACTTAAAGTGTCTAAAGATAAGTTCGAATCAAAAGGTGTTAAATCAGTTCGCGCACGTGTAACCAATATCGTAGATGAATTGCCAGAAAAAATCACCGTAGAAGAATTCCGTGACCTACTTTTGGAATACATGAAAAAAGAATACCCTGAAATGACAGAGTATGTCTTCTCAGATGAGGAATTGGCTGAAATCAATCGTATCAAGGAAACTAAGTTTGGGACTTGGGACTGGAACTATGGTAAATCACCTGAATATAATGTCCGTCGTGGAACTAAATTCCCAAGCGGTAAGGTTGAAATCTTTGCTAACGTTATTGAGTCAAAAATTCAAGACATCAAGATTTACGGTGACTTCTTTGGTATCGAAGACGTTGCAGCTGTAGAAGATGTCCTTCGTGGTGTTAAATACGAACGTGAAGATGTCCTCAAAGCTCTTCAAACCATTAACCTAGGGCGTTACTTCGCAGGAATCACTGCAGAAGAAATTGCTGAGGCAGTGGTGGAATAAAGAAAGAGAGATCCATGTAATGTGGATTTCTTTCTTATTTAAACTTGATAATCGATCATCATGAGAGTATAATATAGTGGAAATTTTAAATATATAGAGTAAAAATTAATAATGATAAAGATTCCAGTTGAAAATCTTGGTCTATTTGAACAGTTAGATCGTACTGTGGTAGCATTTTTTAAGAAACAAGAAACTACAAATCCATACGATTTGAATGTCAGTATCACACAAGAACACTTCGATAAGAAAAGACAAGAGTTAGAACCTTTAGGTTTTCAAGCTGTACAAATCCCTCTGGGAATGGCCTTAGACAATGTTATTCAGCAAGCTCATTTTAAAGACTTGATTATTGGGGGTCTTGCTCCTGAGGAAATCATCGTAAGCAAAGAAGCGTTAATGCCAATGAAAGACATCGTGGATAGTTTTTGTATTATGTACGCAGTAGCGAATAACCGACTTGAAAATTGTAAAGCTTATGAATTAATGAAAAATAAAACAGTCTACTTTATTGGAAAACTTCTCACTGACAGTCCTCAAAGAGGTGATGAAATTGCTTATATGGGTATTGATCGTACAGCTAGTGACGGTACGCCATATGAAGCTGTTAAATGCTTTTTAACGAAAGAAAGTGCTGAGAAGTATAACGAAGAGAAAAGACCCATCAGCCCTGCGAATCTGGCTTATCTAAAGTCATTTTGGGGAAAACCAGTTATCATTGAGCCACACAGAAATTATTGGATTGAATTTTTATAGAATAATAAAAGAGCGATAGATTTTTGATTATCTAACGCTCTTTTTACAAATATTACATAAATTATATTATGTGCCATTACAAACTATCCAAGGCATTTTTCTGTTCATCATTAACAATATGGGTATACAAGTCGGTAACTTGTGTGCTGGCATGTCCCAGCTGGTGGCTGACCAAAACTTGTGACTTGGTGGCATCATAGAGACGAGTTGCTAATGTATGACGTAGTTTATGGGGTGTCACGCGGACTTTGAAGTCTTCCGAATACTTAGCCACCATCTTTTCAACACTAGAAGCATCAATTCGGTTTGGAACACCTCGATACAAGGTCAGAAATAGGGCTGTATCAGTCTTTTCTGTCTTGTAACGTTTGTCTCGAATAGCAAGATATTGCTCTAGATAAGGCTTAGCAAAGGCAGCAACATTGACCGAGTCACGTTTTCCACCTTTTCGAGTGACGTCAATGACCATCATCTTAAGATTGAGGTCACGAAGGTCTAGGTTAACGGCTTCAGAGAGACGGACGCCAGAGGCGAGAAGGAGTGCGATAATGGCTAAATCTCGCTCTTTATTCTTATTAAAAGAGGATAAAGCGCGATTAGAGAGAGTTTTAGGATATTCCTCATCGATATAATTCAAAAATCCCTCTGTTTCATCGCCTAAAAAGAGCTTTTGCTTGATATTTTCAGCTCGGGCCGCCAAGGTTTCTTTCTTTTTCTTGGTAGCTACCTTCTTCATGACGTTGCGGTAGAAATAAGGTTCTCCTTGCTCATTTTCAACTTCCTCAGTCAAATACTTATAAAGGCTAGACAATGCTGATAATGTTCGATTAATAGTTGTTTGGGAGACACCATTCTTTGTCGTATTAGCATTGAGTAAAGGACGTTCACGTAAGTAAAGAATAAAAGATTCCATGTCTTTCTTGGTCATGTTCTCAAGAACATTCAAAGGAATATTAGCCATGGTGTCAGCATTCGATATACCAGATTCCAAGACCCAGGTAAAAAATCGATCGTATTCCTTTAAGTATTCGTACAAGGTCGTAAAACTGTATG
>CAJZJY010000199.1 GCA_916050055.1 uncultured Streptococcus sp. | reverse complement strand
ATATCTATATTCTTATTAATCGATAATAAACATAGAACTTTTCTTGTAACTTTTTTGTTACAACTAATGCTTAATGCATCGGCGTATATATTTAATTGATCTTTATATTTCCGTACGATGCTTTGAATTCCTTCTGTAGAATCCACGACATAATCCGTCTTATAGTCAAATACGACAATTTCATCGTGTAATTCGATATAACCATCGATAATCCCGTGAATCATCATCAAATCATCTGTCTGAATCGATTTAAAGAATTCACTAGCTTCTAGTACATAAGAAAATGCTTGTTCCCGTACTAATGCATGTGAATTTTGCACAATCCATTGGCCGAATGATGATTGGAAGAATTCGTATGCTTGTGTCACTGGAACTTTTGCAGCAACTTCTGGTGTAATTTCATTGGATTCCACTAAACTTCGAAGTAATTGTTCTAATGAATCTAATGTAATGTCACTTGTGAAGTCAACCTTCTGCATTAACAAGTGAAGAGCACTACCTCTTTGTGCGCCAGAAACCGATGCTGCATCAGTTTCCATAAAGCGTGGTTGTTCCAATGTAGGAGAGAGGTAAATGGCTCTTCTCCCCTCTTCTATCAAGCTATTTTGCGATAATTCTTCGATAACTGGATCTTCAAGCACACGTTTCAATTCAGAAACACTTTGATAGCTTGTTGTTTTACTTTCAGCTTCAAAATGATAGTCTTGTTGAATGGTTTGGAGCATTTGTTGTACTCGAGACTTCAATTCACGTGGAGAATCGGCTTCACTGTAGTATTCATGCCAATCTTCTTGGAAGACTTCTTTACCGCTGATTTCGTGAATATATTGCTGACTCTTAGTTACGATATCCGGTTTTGCAACAATTTCAGGAGTAATTTTGTATTGTTCGCGAATAGCACTTAACAGCATCCAGTTAAGGAATGTGCCACTCTTGAAACGTGCTTGATATGGTAGAATTTCGCTAGATTCGTTTGTTAAGAAGGCATATTTCTTCTTAAATGACTCGTAGTTTTTAAGCGTACCTACAATAATTAGCTTTTCACGTGCACGTGTCATTGCTACATACAATTTACGCATTTCTTCGGATAATAATTTCTTCTTCTCGAAATTTCTTGTCGCTACGGCCTGAACTGTTGGGTACGTAATACGAGTATTTAAGTCAAAGTAGTTCGTACCAACACCAATCTCATCAGAGCACATAATCGATGCTTTTAAATCCTGCATATTGAATTTACGGTTTGTATCGATTAAGAATACGACTGGAAATTCTAACCCTTTACTTGCGTGAATCGTCATCACTTGTACAGCGTTTGATTCTGTTGCAATCGGTGCTTCATCTAAGTCTTTTTCTTTCTTCTGAAGAGCTTCAATAAAGCGGATAAAGTTTCGAACACCTTTAAAACTACTTGATTCATATTGATGCGCATGTTCATATAAAGCATGCAAGTTTACCGCTCTTTGCGCTCCATTAGATTGTCCATGGACATATTCTAAGTAATGAGTATCCATATAAATTTCCCAGATTAGCTGAGCAATTGATTCGTTATTTGCGCTGTCTCTCCATTTATTTAATAGTGTTAAAAAGCCTTCTAGACGCTCTTTAAGCGCTAATTGTTGCTTAGAATCATAATAATCGACTTCTTGGAGCTCAAAATTTGAAACAAAATGGCAAACTGCTTCGTAGTAACTTGTATTTTTCGATGACTTACGAATGTGTGCCAATGCAATCTCATCTAATCCCACAAGTCCTGAACGCAATACAGCTACAAATGGGATATCTTGCAATGGATTATCAATCACTTTTAGTAAAGAAACCATTGTCGTAATCTCTGTACGTTTAAAGTATGATTGTGCCTTTTGAACGTTTACTAGAATTCCGTAAGCAGCAAAAATTGATTCAATCTTATCATTGTTACTCTTTGTAGATGAAAGAATAGCAAAGTCTCCATAAGTTACTGGACGTTTTGCATCTGCTTTATCATTCATCACTTCAAAAGGTGTCTTTATCATCTCTTGAATGCGTTGCGCTACATAATGAATCTCATTTTCTACTTTTTCGAATCCTTCAGCATCCTCTAAATCATCTTTACTTTCATCTAATTCAATATCTTCGATTAAAATGATTTCACTCGATTTATCTTCGTCTTGAGAATAGTTTTTATTCCCTGTTTTAAGTGCAGCGACATCGTCATATTCCACTTGCCCCAACTCTTTATTCATAATTTGTTGGAATACTTTATTCGTAAAGGAAAGAACTTCATCTCTAGAACGGAAATTCTCTGCTAAGACGATGCGTTCTCCACTCTTTCCTTCGGCATACGCTTCGTATTTTTCACGGAATAGAGACGGATCTGCAAGTCGGAAACCGTAGATAGATTGTTTTACGTCACCTACCATAAAACGGTTATCAGGCTTACTTACAAGCTCTAAAATCGCTTCTTGAACACGGTTAACGTCTTGATATTCATCTACCATGACTTCTTTAAAGTGATTTTGATAATATTCTGAAGCAATCTTTAACCCATTTTGATCCAATTTCGTCAAAATTCT
>CAJZJY010000198.1 GCA_916050055.1 uncultured Streptococcus sp. | reverse complement strand
AAACACGCGAAAAATATGGCGACGAACAAGTGTTGCTTTGGAGACGTTCATACGACGTAATGCCTCCACTTCTTAGCGAGGAAGAAGCAGCTAAACAAGCGCAAGACCCACGCTACAAACATCTACAAGTGAAGGACCTTCCTCAAGGCGAAACATTGAAAACGACTTTGGAACGCGTACTTCCAATTTGGCAAGATAAGATTGCGGTGGATTTATTAGATGGCAAGAACGTTCTCGTCGTAGCACACGGTAATTCACTTCGCAGCTTGGTGAAATACTTACTCAACCTTAGCGAAGACGAAATCTTGAAATTCGAAATTCCAACAGGAACTCCGCTTGTATTTGACCTCGATGAAAACTTACAAGTGAAAGAATATCATTTTGAAAAATAAAGACGATTATTTTGAACAATAAGGAGAATGCGAATGAAGTGGGAGAAGAGACACACTTTAGAAGAGAGCGTTGAATGGCGAGGCCTTCCTGAAGGGGAGATGCAACCGTTCAAAGCTTACGTGAATGAAAAGACACCAGGAGTCTGCGGAACGTATGCGGCTGCTTGCTTAACAGTTCTCATGGCAAAACGCGAAGGCGTCGTGACGCAATCGATGGACGAGCTCCTAAAAGGTATGGAAGCATCGATTGAATACGCACTGCCATATCGTGGAACGTTTTATTGGGATGTCCAACGCGGACTCAATAACGAGTGGAAGAAATACGGTTATAAGACGCACTTTAATTTATTTAGTGAAAAGGTCGTGCCAGGACTCCTTGAAGACGGTGTACCTGTTGTCGTAGGAACCACTGCCGCTCTAGGTAGCCCGTATAAGAATCATTGGCTTGTCGTATACCAATACGCCTTTGACTCAACTGGCAAACTCTGGTACAAGGCATACGATAACCACGGCTCAATCACAACGGTTATCCCAGCCGTCCAAACACTCTGCGCTCTCTGGCTTGAAAAGCTCTAGTCACAGCACCATGCAAACAAACTGGACAGAACCAAGCTCCCAATCTGAAAAGCAGAATTAATGTCCCAGCACAGTAGTAAGGAGCGAAGAGTTTATTATTTGTCATATGATTCTATCAGAGCACAATTTACCTCTGACTCATAAAATAAGTAGCACATAAAAATGATTACGAAGAAGCCTGCGGATTTTATAATCGCAGTAACGGGAATTTGCATCGAAGAAGAATTACGCGGAGTAGGAACTTGTTCCGTAGTTAAAACAGTTTATAAAGTTAGACGCAGTAGCTGATTGAATCAAGCTTCATCACTTGTGATTCGCTTAATTCTAATCAGCCTTGCGGGGGTAAGACTACAAAGCAAACAGGACTCACATTGTGAGTCCTGTTTTGACTTTGGTCTTACTCCCGTTTGAAGCTTCGAAGGAGCAAGACCAAGGCTTGCTCCGGTGCCCCGTAACAGCGATTATAAAAAAAGCCGCAAGGCTTTGTAGTAATCATTTTTCATTGCGCAAATACGTATTCCATGAGCAGGGTTTAAGACAAAAGCAAAAGCGCTCTGATAGAATGAGTGTGACGAAATAACGGAGGATGAGCGTATGAAGGAATTTGATATGATTTCAATCGGTGGCGGTAGTGGCGGTATTGCCACAGCAAACCGTGCAGCTATGCATGGTGCCCGCGTAGCCGTAGTAGAAGGAAACTTACTTGGAGGAACCTGTGTAAATATCGGCTGTGTTCCTAAGAAAATTATGTGGTATGGAGCGCAAATTGCAGAAGCGATTCACGCGTATGGTCCAGATTATGGATTTACTGCAGAAAATGTAACGTTTGATTTTGCGACACTCAAGAAAAACCGTGAAGCTTATATCGACCGTTCACGTAACTCTTATAATGGAACATTTGAACGTAACAATGTTACCGTGATTAAAGGATACGCGCGCTTTGTTGATGCCCACACGATTGAAGTGAATGGGGAACAGTACCGCGCTAACCATATCGTGATTGCGACAGGAGCTAAACCTGCCATTCCAAACGTGGAAGGAAAAGAACTTGGCGGCACTTCTGACGATGTGTTTGCTTGGGACGTGTTGCCACAATCCGTAGCCATCTTAGGCGCTGGATATATTGCAGTAGAACTTGCGGGCGTCTTACATGCGCTAGGCGTGAAGACAGACCTTTTCGTTCGCCGCGATCGTCCTTTACGTAACTTCGACCATTCGATGATTGAAGTACTCGTTGCGGAAATGGAAAAATCAGGACCAACATTGCACACAAATAAAGTGCCACAAAAATTGGTTCAACTTGAAGATGGGACTGTGGAAATTCATTTTGAAGATGGAACAACTTTCGCTGCTGAAAAAGTGATTTGGGCAACAGGACGCGTGCCTCATACAGAAGGATTAAACCTTGAAGCAGCAGGCGTGGAATTAACAGAACGCGGATTTATCAAAGTGAATGAATTCCAAGAAACGACAGCTGAAGGGGTATACGCACTGGGAGACGTTTCTGGTGAAAAAGAATTGACGCCAGTAGCGATTAAAGCTGGACGCACACTAGCAGAACGTTTATTTAACGGACAAACAAACGCGAAAATGGACT
>CAJZJY010000197.1 GCA_916050055.1 uncultured Streptococcus sp. | reverse complement strand
GGTAGTGCGGGCCGCGACACTCGTGGATTAATTCGTCTTCACCAATTTAACAAAGTAGAAATGGTGAAATTCGCAAAACCAGAAGATTCATTCGATGAATTAGAAAAAATGACAGATAACGCAGAAGATGTACTCCGCGGATTAGGCTTACCATTCCGTACAATCGTGTTATGTACTGGCGATATGGGATTCTCAGCAGCGAAGACTTATGACGTTGAAGTGTGGATTCCAGCTCAAGATACGTACCGCGAAATTAGTTCTTGCTCAAACTGTGTGGACTTCCAAGCGCGTCGTGCGAAAATTCGTTTCCGTCGTGAAGACAGCGGCAAGATTGAATTGGTGCACACGTTGAATGGTTCAGGATTGGCAGTAGGACGTACTGTGGCAGCTATCCTTGAGAACTACCAGAATGAAGATGGTAGCGTGACAATCCCTGAAGTACTTGTACCATACATGGGCGGCGTTACAAAAATTGGTTAAAAGGAACTTTGTTCCAATAAAAAGATGAAATAGGGTGGAGCAGTCATAAGCTTCGGACTTTCCTAGACATCTTCATAGTAAAGGCTATAAGGGCACCGGGTTGAGCCAAAGTCTCAACTCCTGCCGAACTTCAAAGAGGGGCATTGCGAATAAACCGCAGTGCCCCTCTAATTCATTTCGGCTGCAAATCCTTATAGCTTTTACTATAGAGTCTGGAAAGTCCTCCGTTTATTTTATTCGAAGAGCCTTCATCTTTTTATTGGAACAAATCCTTTTTATTTTCCTCTTCAGTTAGACAAGTGCTTCAAAGATTGTCCTCCAGGAAAGGCTAGGACGGAGAAGAAAGTGCCCGGCACTCTCTGCCTCCTGTCCCTTTCCCCGTCCTCCAGAAATACGCTTCACACAGACCAAGTCGCACTCACAATCCATTCAGCACCCCACCCACAAGATTTAATGCACTGATTCTACGCAGTGTGCATGCGCCGAAATAAAAACACGAAAGCTCTTGAGGTGGGGAATGTGGAGGGAATCGTAGAGGATAGCTCGTAGCTTCTCAGGGTCTATAGTAGCAGTAATGGGGGATGACATTAAATGCGAAAAAGAGGGAGTTAGGAATTGATTCCTTACTCCCTCTTTGAGGCTTTAAAGGTGCAAGACCAAGGCTTGCACCGGTGTCCCATTACTGCTACTATGAAGAGCCCTGAGAAAAGCTCAACGAGCTATCCGATTTATTTAGAGGCCCCTACATTCAACGTGCGTAAGAAGCGGTCTGTTTTTATTTTATTTAGCGAAGCTCACATTTAACGTGCGTAAGAAGCGGTCCATTAAACTGTTGTTGTTTTTGTGCTCTTGTTGAATGGTTTTGGCGAGTGCGACTTGGTCTGTGATAATTCCGTTTACCGGGCTATCTACGTATTTCTCGAGGGCTTCATCCGTATTGATGGTCCAGACAAACACCTCATGTCCTGTCTCTTGCGCATGAAGGACAGCCAGTTCATGGTAAGAAAAATCTTCCACCACATAGAAATCCACCTTCGCGTCTCCGAATCCGCCAAATTGAATAGGAATCACGAAACCAGTTGTGATTTCAGGCGCTTTTGCCTCGAGTTCTTCCATGACTTTCAAATCCAGTGACATGACTTTGTTTGAGTTGTCAATGGCGAGTTCTTTGTATTTTGCGATGAAAAGATCTACGTAGTTGGCAGGCTCGCCTCCATGTGGCTTGAGCTCGATAACAAGCGGCATGCCAATTTCTTTGGCTGCTTTGAAAAACTCTTCAAAAGTAGGAATGTGACTCGTGAATCCGTCTTGTTCGATGGGAAGACCGTGAACTTCGTCAAGAGTCATGTCTTGAACGCGTTTATTCAGGCCTGCTAATCGTTTCAAGTTATAGTCGTGCATAACGACGAATTGATTGTCTTTCGTGAGGAGAATATCCATCTCCACCATGTTGGCGCCAGCTTCTTTAGCCGCTTTTAATCCTTCAATCGAGTTCTCAACGGCTTCACTAACATAGCCGCGGTGACCGATGATGATAGGGTCGTTGGCTGATTCCGTTCTATAGGTAGAGAGCGTTGTGAGGACCCCGCTTCCTGTTACGAAGAGAAGAGCAAAGGCCGTCACGATTTTACGTTTATGCTTAATTTCTTCATGGTGATGATACACTTCAAGCGAAGCCAATTTATGCTCATGAATGATTTTCGTCATAAAAATAAACGTAGCAATCTTTGTATAAAGGATAATGAAGCCTTGCAGTAACTTGGCAATGGCTAACACACTACTTAAGAGAAGCGTGTTCGAGCCGTCTGGGTCTAGGAGTTCAACGAGGGCGACACTTCCAAGGGAGATAAAAATAACGAGAATCGCAAGGACTCCTTCGACGACTGCCGAAATAAAGAGCAACCGCACAGTATTCTTCTTCGTCAACTTCCAGCTTGTGACAATATTTTTTGTAAAAGGCTGGTCGGTAAGAATCTGAAGTGGAATCGCAAGGGCGCTTCGTGCGTGGAAGTAGAGTAGGACAACAATCAGTCCGGTGTAAAAGATCATTCCGCTACTCGTCTTAGTGATTTCATCCGTAATAAATTCGGGA
>CAJZJY010000196.1 GCA_916050055.1 uncultured Streptococcus sp. | reverse complement strand
AAAACCGCTATCAAATTTATGTAAAAGGTAGTATAATATAAATGAATAAAAGAAAGATTGGGGTAGTGTATATGAGTCAGGAATTGTACCAAAGTATACCGTTGCTATTTAAGCTCGTAAAAAAGCAAACAGAACTCAAAAATGCTGCCTTTGCTTTTCAGAATAAACGAGGAGCAGTGAAGTTTTTCTTTTTAATTGAACGTGATGAACAGCAAGATTTACGTTTATTATTCTTCAAAAACGAAGAAGAACTTGTTCGTTATAGACTCTCTGAACGACTGGTAACCATGTCAGATGAAGTAGTCGGAGAGGAACGGACCGAAGCGTTTTGGTTTAGAAAAGGCATCGAAATTCAGTTTTCAAAACGTGCGGATTTCGATGAAGAGGAAATCGAATACTTGAAGCAGAAAGGGTATCCTGTTAAAGGAGCCAGAGAATTGCCGATGGTATCGAGCTTCAATGAACCATTTGATTTATTTGCAGACCTTAAAAAATCAGAAGTCCAGTTTGTGCTACGTGTGAGTGACATTCTCTTGCAAGAAGGCAACTGGAAGGAGCTCTTGAAAGCTGCGAGTATTCTCGACCAAGAAGACGCGGATTGCTATGCTGTTCTCGAATATAATCAAAAAACAAAGGCTGTAAAGTCGCTTGATATCACGCGCAAAGAAATCAGTTTCGATAAGATTGCAGAATTGAAGCCATTCTTCCAAGTGAAACCTGAACCCATTGCGGTCAGTGATTTCTCACTCTTACGTGCAAAGAAGGCGATTCAAGGCATCTTATCAGAAAGTTTGGAAATCCAGTTGACATTGTCTCCAATTGCGGCCATGGGATTTTATAAAACAGGTGCATTTATGCTGGCGATGGCCGACGAACGTGAAATCATCTTCTTACAGGAAACAGATTTAGATACTAAAGCGATTCAGAATTATATTTTAGAACTCATTATGATGATGGAGGCTGTGCCGCTTCGCTTTATTACAAGTGGGCCGTTTGCCATGAGACTCTCGAATATGGTTGATCAGCTCTTAAAACGGCTTGGAACGGATATTGTCATCTTAGATGAATTACCAACGATGAATCGTTACTCAAGCCTTGCGAAAATGGATCTTCTATTATCGCAAAATGATATTGATAATCTTCTCTTTTAAGTGAAACGTTGAGACCCGTGCCCTTAACGTTTCCGCTAGTGTAGGAATTGGAAGGGGGAGAAGCTAAATACTCTCACAGCTTCTCTGTCCATCCATCCTCGAATGTAAAACATAAGAAACAGAGGTCTATTCGAATGAATAGACCTCTGTTTTTACCCAACTGGATATTCTGTATACATTTCTCCAAAGCTCTCAAACTCCACTTGATTTTGTAAGAGTTCAATGATGGCTTCTTGGAAAGCTTCGACCTCTTGAACAGGGAGGCTACAGGTGAATTGAACATTATTGAGGAAGACTTTGTCAACGATTGGAATATTTTGCGTCTGGCAATAATATTCCACTTTTCCTACATGTGCGTAATCAAAGGTGAGGGCTAGTTGATCTTCGAGTCGGCATTCTACGATTCCGATGGCTTTCAACCCTTCGCTCACGGCCCCAGAATACGCACGAACGAGTCCGCCAGCGCCTAGCTTCGTTCCGCCGAAGTAACGTGTCACTACGACCACGACATCCTTTAATTCGTTTTTCTTGAGCACTTCTAGCATTGGAACTCCTGCAGTACCACTTGGTTCGCCGTCATCCATCGCACGCTGCACTTGATCGTTTTCACCAATGAGAAAAGCAGAGCAGTTATGCGTTGCCTTCCAATGTTCTTTTTTGATGGCTTGGATAAATTCGAGTGCTTCTTCTTCGCTCGTTACTCGCTGAAAATGCGCAATAAAACGAGACCCCTTAATCTCGATTTCATTCGTCCCAGCCTCTTTAATCGTTTTATATCTCTCTAACATTCTTTCCCCTCACTTTGGTATTAGTATAGCATAAATTTTCTTTTTCGTTTAAGTTTCAAAAATATAGAAATTTTACGAATAAAACAGATTTTTTCACAAATTCGTATTGTTAAATATAAATAAGAGGAGTACAATGAAAGCGGAAACAAGTTTACTTTTACATGATAAAGATATGGGTGGTGAAAGAAATGATATTTTATAAAAATAAATGGTCAATGTTCTCAATCATTTTCTTTTGGATACTTTCCATCGTTATGATTCTAAACTATATTCATTATCATCTGTCTACGGGACATTTTGGAGGAGCTGAAGGAGGAATACCACTGTTTTATGAGATTATATTCAGTACCAGTGAGGTAATAGACGCTGTATATGGTTTTCTGGCATTCATGATTCCACCGCTATTCTTTTCACATGAATGTATTAGACAAAGGATAACGCATTACGACTATTTACAATCTGTGAGATTACGACATAAAAAAACATTCTTTTCACCACTTATATCAAAACAATTTAAAACGAACTTTATCATAATCTATTTTGTTTTCTTAGTGAAAATGTTCCTTCAGGCGATATTAGTTCATTTATTTTACTCACCATTTATTTTCGAAGAGAGTAGTTCATATTTGACGTGGTCCTTTACTATCAACTTTTCAACCAATAGTTTTGTTAATTTAATCTGTACGATAGTCATGATTCCTTTAGGATACGCCATTTTCTATTCATTTGTTTTTT
>CAJZJY010000195.1 GCA_916050055.1 uncultured Streptococcus sp. | reverse complement strand
ACGTTGATCAGGTAAGTACTCTTCTGTTGGAATTTGGTCTTGTTTTGCCATTCCAGCAACGATACGTCCAAGATTCACATATACATAACGGAAATCTTGACGATCAACAACACCTGTCATGATTTCATTTTCGTATTGAATGAATTCATTGTAGATGTTTGTACGTTCAGCATCGCGAAGACGTTGCATAATCACTTGTTTTGCTGTTTGAGCAGCAATACGTCCGAAGTCTTTAGGAGTTACTTCGAAACGAATTTTATCGCCAACTTCATATGCTTTATTTTTCGCATGTGCTTCTTCAAGACTAACTTCAAGAGTTGAATCGAATACATATTCAACAACTTCTTTTACCGCATATACATGCATATTGCCTTTCTTTTGATCAAACTCAACTTCAACGTTTTGAGCTTGTCCGTAGTTTTTCTTATATGCAGACACTAACGCTGCTTCTAAAGCTGTGATAACAACATCTTTAGAGATTCCTTTTTCTTCTTCGAGAACAGTTAATGCTCGTAGCATTTCTTTACTCATGTGTTTACTCCTTTACTCCTTAGAATTTGATTGCAAGACGTGCTTTCGCAATATTCTTACGATCAATTGTAAATTCTTTTGTTCTTGTTTTGATTTGTACTTTCACCGTTACCGTTTCTTCATCGACTGAAAGAAGAGTTCCTTCAAGGAATTTCTCACCTTCAACGTTTTGATAAAACGATAAGTGTACATATGAACCAATCGCTGCTTTTAATTCTTCTTCGTTTCTTAATGGGCGCTCTGCACCTGGTGAAGAAACTTCTAAGAAATAAGCTTGTGGAATTGGATCTGGATCTTGTGCATCAAGAATTTCACTAAATTTTTCACTCATAAACGCGCAGTCATCTAAATCGATGCCGCCTGGTTTATCTAAGTAAAAACGTAGAAACCAATTCTTTCCTTCTTTTACAAATTCTAAGTCGAATAACTCAAAGCCTTCTTTTTCGATGACCTCTTTAGTAAGCTCTGTTACCGTCTCAGTTACTTTACTCATAGCCTCAACCTCCTTGCTACTTGAGTCCATGTCGATAAAAAGAGTGAGCGTCTCCGCTCACTCTCCTCTCAACTACTATTCTACTTTGTTAGTATACCATATACTTTGTTAAAATACCAACTATTGTGATATTAGAACAAATCATCGAATAGTGATAATTGGTTTTCATCTGGTAAGTGGTCTAGGACTTTGTTTTCTGTCATATAGTCTATGAGTGTCTTAGACACTTTACCACGTGTTGCTAAGTCTTTCTTCGATAGGAATGGTTGTTCTTGTCTTGCTTCAACGATCTTATTGGCTACGTTTAACCCTAATCCTTGAATCGCTCTAAAAGGAGCAATGAGTGAATCACCTTCGATCACAAAGTTACTTGCTTCAGATTTATCCACGTCGACCATCTTGAAGTGGAAACCACGTTCAACCATCTCGTTGGCTAATTCAAGAACGGTTAGCAAGTTTTGTTCTTTCGTACTTGCTTCCATTCCTTTTTCGCGAATTTCTTTAATACGTTTCTTAATCATCTCTTTCCCTTGTGACATGGCAACGATATCGAAATCTTGCGCACGCACTGAGAAATAAGCACAGTAGTATAACAATGGTTTATGAACTTTAAACCAAGCTACACGTAACGCCATTAAAACGTAAGCCGCCGCATGGGCTTTCGGGAACATATATTTAATCTTCAAGCAAGATTGAATATACCATTCTGGTACATTATTCTCTCTCATAATCGCTTGGAAGTCATCAGGAATTCCTTTCCCTTTACGGACTCCTTCCATGATTTTGAATGCAATCCCTTCTTCAACGCCTTTATGAATTAGATACACCATGATATCGTCACGACAACCAATAACGTCGGCCAGTGGGATATTATGAAGACGAATCAACTCTTCGGCGTTTCCAAGATATACGTCAGTACCGTGTGACAACCCAGAAATTTGAAGTAATTCAGTAAATGTTGAAGGTTTTGTTTGTTCTAACATTCCACGAACAAATTTAGTACCAAATTCTGGAATACCAAGTGTCCCTGTATTAGAGTCGATTTGCTCAGGAGTCACTCCTAACACTTCAGTCCCACCAAAGATTTTCATCACTTCTGGATCATCAGGTGGAATCGATTTTGGATCCATTCCTGATAAGTCTTGTAACATACGAATCACGGTCGGATCATCGTGCCCAAGAATATCAAGTTTTAAAACATTATCGTGAATTGAGTGGAAGTCAAAGTGTGTTGTTCTCCACTCAGCACTCAAATCATCGGCTGGGTATTGAATTGGCGTAAAATCATACACATCCATATAATCTGGGATTACAATAATCCCACCTGGGTGCTGACCTGTACTTCTCTTAACTCCCGTACATCCGCTCGCTAACCGTTCAATTTCTGCTTGACGGAATTCTAGACCTAAGTCCCGCTCGTATCCTTTTACATACCCAAAGGCTGTCTTATCGGCTACCGTACTGATGGTCCCTGCACGATACACGTAATCTTCACCGAACAGTACTTTTGTATAGTTATGCGCTTGTGGTTGATATTCCCCACTAAAGTTTAAATCGATATCAGGAACTTTATCTCCGTAGAATCCTAGGAAGGTTTCAAACGGAATGTCGTGTCCATCTTTTAAGATCGGAAGAGCGTCGTGTAGGGAAAGAGTGTGTCAGTACGTGT
>CAJZJY010000194.1 GCA_916050055.1 uncultured Streptococcus sp. | reverse complement strand
CCGATCTGTATATGTGAACCTTGGACGTATCGTTGCTGGAATGGCAAAACAAGACCAAATCCCAACAGAAGAGTACTTACCTGATCAACGTATTAAAGTTTTAGTTTCTAAAGTAGATAACACTACTAAAGGACCTCAAATTTTCGTAAGTCGTACTCATCCAGATTTATTAAAACGTTTATTTGAACAAGAAGTTCCTGAAATTTATGATGGTGTTGTAGAAATCGTTTCTATCGCTCGTGAAGCAGGTGACCGTGCTAAAGTAGCTGTTCGTTCAAACGATGCTAATTTAGACCCAGTTGGAACATGTGTAGGACCTCGTGGACAACGTGTTCATAACATTGTTGAAGAATTAAACGGTGAAAACATGGATATCGTTGAATGGAACGAAGATCCAGCAGTTTATATCAAGAACGCATTAAACCCAGCTCAAGTAATTAAAGTTGAATTTAATGATGATAGCAATGGTTGTATCGTTGTTGTTCCAGACCACCAATTATCACTTGCAATCGGTAAACGTGGTCAAAACGCACGACTTGCTGCGAAATTAACAGGATATCGTATTGATATTAAATCTGAAACTGCTTATGAAGAGTATTTAGAAAATTTAGCAAATCCAGTCGTTGAAGAAGCCGAAGAAGGTTCTTCTGAAGAAGAATAGAATACTGGAGGTGCACGATGAAAAAGAAAAAGATTCCGATGCGCCGTTGTATCGCTTCAGGTGAAATGATGCCGAAGAAAGAGTTGGTCCGTATTGTTCGTAACGCTGAAGGTGTTGCACAAATTGATACAACTGGTAAAGTAAACGGCCGTGGTGCATATATTACTCTTGAACCTACTTTAGTTGAGAAAGCTTGGAAAAATCGTCTGTTTGAAAAACAATTAGAAATTGAAATTCCAGATGCTTTTTATGAAGAACTTCTCGCTTATGTAGAACATCAAAAAGCAAGAAAAGAGTTGTTTAGTGATGGAAGAGCTCGTTAAACAAAGAGCTTTGAATCTACTAGGAATGGCAACAGCTGCTCGCAAACTCATTAGTGGCGAGGAGCAAGTTATCCAGAGTATTCAAAGACAAAAAGGAAATTTAGTGATTTGCACCAAAGATTGTAGTGCAAATACCGTTAAAAAAATCAAAAACAAATGTGAATATTATGAAATTCCTTTTGTTCAGCAATTTGAAACAGATGAACTATCTCTAGCTATCGGCAAGAGACGTTCCATCGTTTTAGTTGATGATCGAGGGTTTACAAAGAGTCTACTGAAGATGAAGGGATTTAACGATATGAACGAATAGGAAGGTGAGACTATGTCGAAAACTCGCGTATACGAATTAGCGAAAGAATTAAATGTGGCTAGTAAAGAAATTATTGAAAAAGCAAAAGAAGTAGGTATTTCATACAATAGCCATATGTCTACTATGGAAGAATCTGAAATCTCAAAAATTAAAGGAGCTTGGAATTCAAAGCCTGCTACTAAACCAGCACCAAAGGCTCCAAAACAAGATGTACAGCCTGCTCCTAAACAAGAAGCTAAAAAAGCTGAACCAAAGAAAGAAGCGCCTAAAGGTCACGCTCCTAAAAAAGAAGGAGCTAAAAGAGAAGACCGTGCTCCAAAACAAGGACATCAAAAGCAAAATCAAGAACGTAACCATTCTCAAAATCAAAGACGTCATGAACAAAATGATAATAGAAATCATGGACGTCAAAACCAAAAACCACAAAATGCGAATGGAAACCGTCCTTCATTTAAGCAAGAACCAGCACGCAATGAAGCTCGTTCTAACCAACAAGGACAAGTAGAACGTCCTCGTAACAACCAAAAACAAAATAACAATAACAATCGTTTCGAGTCACCAAGAAACAATCGTGATAACGACAGAAAAAATCAACAACGATTTAACGATTTTAACAATGATGGATTCAACAAGAAAAACCGTCATCAAAAAGGTAAAAAAGGAAACCGTCGTGAAGAACAAAAAGCTAAACCAGCTGTTCCAGCACGTAAATTCCATGAATTACCAGATGTATTAGTGTATACAGACGGTATGACTGTTGCTGAATTAGCGAAGAAAATCAAACGTGAACCAGCAGAAATCATCAAAAAATTATTCCTATTAGGAGTAATGGCAACATTAAACCAAGGTCTATCTAAAGACGCGATTGAATTGTTAGCAGCAGACTACGGTATGGATGCGGAAGAAAAAATCGAAAAAGATATTTCTGATTTAGATGTGTACTTTGAAGAAGCAGCAGCTGAAAATGCTGAAAGCACAGTACGCCCTCCAGTTGTAACCATCATGGGACACGTTGACCATGGTAAAACAACACTACTTGACCAATTACGTAATTCTTCAGTTGTAGCTGGCGAAGCGGGTGGTATCACTCAACATATTGGTGCATACCAAATTAAAATCGATGGCAAACCAATTACTTTCTTAGATACACCAGGGCACGCGGCCTTCACTACAATGCGTGCGCGTGGAGCAGACATCACTGATATTACAATTATTGTAGTAGCTGCCGATGACGGTGTAATGCCTCAAACTGTCGAAGCGATTAACCATGCTAAAGCTGCTGATGTTCCAATTATTGTTGCTGTGAATAAAATCGATAAACCAGCAGCTAACCCTGGACGAGTGATGCAAGAACTTTCTGATTTAGGTCTTGTGCCTGAAGCATGGGGTGGAGACACAATTTTCGTTGAGATTTCAGCGAAATTCAATC
>CAJZJY010000193.1 GCA_916050055.1 uncultured Streptococcus sp. | reverse complement strand
ACTTTACCAGCAACATATGTTTCCATATTGGAATCATCTGCCACATTTGCATCTTCACGGTAACCAGGTTTTAACCCGTCTACAGAAGGTCCATATTGCCCACGCACGAAGTTTTCATTCACTTCTTCGGCAGTCGTATAAGGGTGAAGTTGTTCTAACACTTTAATCTTGTTTTTACGAACATCTCCAAATGAAACAGGTGGTTCCATCGCTACTAGAGCAAGGATTTGTAAAATATGGTTTTGAACCATATCACGTAAAGCACCACTTGTATCGTAGTACCCCCCACGTTCTTCAACACTCACTTGTTCTAAGAGCGAGATTTGAATATGATCAATATTCTCTTTATTCCACAACGCTTCAAATACGCGGTTGGCAAAACGCACCGCAGAAATGTTTTGAATCATTTCTTTTCCTAAATAGTGGTCGATACGGTAGATTTGTTTTTCTTCGAATGATTGACGAAGTTGATTGTTTAATTCTTCCGCAGATTCGAAATCTTTCCCGAATGGTTTCTCGATAATAAGTCGATTATAGCCTTTTTCAGTAATTAAGCCTTCTGCTTTTAAATGTTCTGTAATCGTTCCAAAGAAAGTTGGTGCCATCGCTAAATAGAAGACGCGATTGCCTTCGATTTGATACTCGGCATCTAATTTCTCTGACAGTTCTTTTAATACGACATAATGATGTGTGTCAGTAACGTTATGAGGTTGATAATAGAAATGAGAAAGGAATTGGTTTAATTCATCTTCTGATTTCACTAATGACTGAACAGATTGTTTGATAACATCTCTGAAATACTCATCAGTCCACTCTCTACGTGCTGTCCCAATCACTGCGAAATGATTTTTGATAAATCCTTTTTGGAATAAACGGAATAACGCTGGATAAAGCTTACGGTGAGCTAAATCGCCTGTTGCTCCAAACAGTGTAATGAGTACATGTTGTTCGCGCATGAGTTGTCCTCCTTGAATAAAATACGCAAGCAAATCGCCTGCAATTGATAAAATACTACTTTTCTAGTGTAAGTTATAAGTGTAGAAATGTAAACTATAAAACGCTCCCTTTCCAAAGAAAAGGAGCGTCGTTTTTTAGCCAATCTCATTTGCATCTGTAATTTCAGATGTCTTATCTGAATTGATTGGAATCGTCTTTTGTTCAGTTGTAGGTTCAACCGTTGTTGATTCCACAGTTGTTTCCTGTGTTGTCTGCTCTTGAGTAGTTTCCTCAGCAGTTGTTGTTTCCGTTGTAGTTGTAGTAGTCGTTGTAGTTGTAGTTACCCCATTAGGTAGCCATCTACCTTCACCATCGACTTTATAACCATCAGGAGTTGTTCCATTGCGAAGCATTGCACCACTTGCTTTGAAGTAATACCACTCACCGTTATCTTTAACCCAGCCGACTTGCATTGCTCCAGAATTATTGAAGTAATAGTTATCTCCAGAAATTTCCTGGATTCCTGTAAGCATTGATCCAGTTGTTGGATGTAAGAAGTACCATTTACCAGCTTCCTTATACCATCCCTTAAGCATAGCCCCGCTCGCTTGATAATAGTGATAAGCTCCATCATGCCATTTCCAGCCAATCTGCATTTCACCTGTAGTATCAAAATAGTAAATTCGCCCGTTAACTTCACGAGTTCCAGTAGCCATTTCTCCTTCTTTTGGTGATAAATAATACCATTTACTATTTTCTAGAAGCCAGCCTGTTTTTAGGGCTCCACTCGCTTCGTAGTAATGGTATACTCCATCATGCCATTTCCAGCCGATTTGCATTTCTCCTTTACTATTGAAATAGTAAGTAACGTTATTGACCATGTTAGTCCCTGTTACCATTTCCTTATTTTCAGGATTAATGTAGTACCAAAAACCTTTATCTTTAAGCCAACCAGTTTTCTCCCCACCTGACTCATCAAAAAAATGCCATTTATTTCCTATTTTCGCCCATCCAATCTGCATGATTCCATCTTCATCAAACAAATAAGTTTTACCGTTGATTTCAGATAACTTATTGTTTTCTCTGGATCCACTAGAATTCAGATAGTACCAGGATTGGTTTAGTTTAAACCATCCTGACTTGGCCATTTTCCCGTCTGGTTTAAGATAATACCAGTATCCATCCGAAAGTAGCCATTTTTCTGATTGCAGATGTCCTTTCCCATCAAAGAAATAGCTTTCTCCATCAATCGTTTGCCATCCAATTGCTTTTTCACCAGACTCAAGTTGATACATCCGATAGCTATCTTTAACATACCATTTTTTATCAATAGTCGGAATTTCAGGAAATTCCTGAGAGATATCATGAAACCCATCTTTATTGATATCATATACTGTCGCGTCATATTTATTACTAGTAGCTTTAACAACCTTTGTTCCAAAATTTTCCAACCATTTTTGAGTAGACAAAACATTAATATCACGTCCAGTCGTTTGCACAACTAAACTTGGTTTTAAATTCTCTAAAAATGAAATAGAATTAGAATATTTAGCTTCCGAGTGGTGATTCCATTTCATTAAATCCACTTTCCCAATTTGTGGTCCTAATCTATCTTCTGCGCCTTCTGCGTTATCTAAATCTCCACCTAAATATATTTTTTGTCCATTCACCGTAATAACAGCAACTATTGAATTCGAATTGTAATCGAATACTCGCTTTAATTCGCCATTACTATCATATTCATTCTTATAATTATATAGTTGAATATCCATATCCCCTAATTTGAAATGGCTATCTTTTTCAGAAAT
>CAJZJY010000192.1 GCA_916050055.1 uncultured Streptococcus sp. | reverse complement strand
AATCTTTAAAAGCAATCACAAGTCCTAACATTGGGATATATGCAAACATTATAAGTAAAATAATTGAAGGAAATAGGAGCACATATAAAGGAATGTTGCTTTTTATTTTTCTTTTTTGTAATTGGGTTAAATCTTTCATAATTTCCCTCCTGTTTCAAATTCCTGATATTATTTTATAAAATAAAACGCTTTCTTTATATCACTTTTTCGATAAGAACTATTCACTATTCAGACAATATTGCCAAATTTATATCACTTTTCCGACATCTTCTTAATTCATATCGTTTTTTGACAACTTTTATGATAGTGTTATACTTGAGAAGCGAGGTAAAAGTTATGAAACTACATAGTATTCTATCTAAAAGACATTCTTTTAAATTTTTCTTTCAAGTCTTATTAGTACTTCTTATCCTCATCACAGTGATCAGTCTCTTCGTCAGCAACGCCACAAGAGATTTTATTAAGAATCAAAATATTCAACAATTGACGAGCTCCATTGAGATTTACGCTAATGGACTGAATGATGAAATGCGTTCTGTTGAACGCTTTTTGTATTCAACGGTCACTCACGATAAAGGTTTGGATGAACTAAATGAGCCACAAAGTTACACCGATTATGAACAAACCGTCAAAAAAGTACAGACGACTTTTAACGACTACGAATATCAACACGAAACACATATGTCGTTTTTAGTGGCTACAGAGGGGACGCATCATTTTCTGAGTGCTTCTAATCTCTATATTCCCTATCAAGACTACTTATATTTAAAAAACAATATCAATTCGTTCAGAAGCAATACGGACGACCGTAAATGGCAAGCCATTCTTATTAACGACACGGAATACTTGATTAAAGTCGTTCATTATAAAGAAAAAACGATTATGGCGATTATTTCGGCAGATGATATTCTAACACCACTTCGAAAACTGAATATCGGAAAGAACGGACATATTTCGCTAAAAGAACCGAAAAACTTATCGTCTTCAACACACTTAATTGAAGCCGATAGCGAACGGACGCAACTGCCTTTTGATATTTATGTAGCGGTTGACTACACAGATGTATTTAAGAGTATCGTTCTTTTTGAAGTGTTCATCGCAATTGTTCCTATATTAATTGCGATTGCTTCACTTGCATTGATTATTTTCATTCGAAATAGAATGTTAAGTCCGATTACACGATTAACCGAACGCCTTTCAAATATTGATGAAACAACCTCTATTTACGACATTGCTTCTTCTGAAGGGATTTTGGAAATCGATACTGCCAATGATAAATTGAGCCAAGTACTCTTTGATATGCAAGACTTAAAAATTCGTGAGTATCATGCTCAGCTGGAATTAAAAAAGGTCGAACTCAACTACTTAAAGAGCCAAATCCGACCTCACTTCTATTTAAATATGCTTTCCATGATTCACAGTATGCTTCAAACGGAGAACTATAAGGAAATTGAAGAATTAACGATTTTAACGTCCGATTACTTACGCTATCTCTTTATGGTGGACCAAGATTTCTCACCACTTGATAAAGAAATTCAACATATTAAGGACTATTTGGAGATTCAACGCATTCGTTATGGGAATCATATTGATTTTGCTTTAACATTCGATGAACAGTTGCACGATGCGCTCGTTCCTTCCCTCTTACTACAAACATTCGTTGAAAATACGATTAAGCATGGCTTCTCCTTCCAAGACGGGATTAGCATTGAACTTTCCCTACAAAAACGCATGGTAGAAGAGAAACCTTATATTGAGATTTGCGTGAAAGACAATGGTCCAGGTTTTACGACAGACATTCTTGAAAAGCTCAAGAACATGGAATCATTAATGTCAGAAGACGGCCATCATATCGGAATTACCAATGCGATTGAACGGCTTAACCTTCTCTATCCAAATGACTATACGATTACTTTTGAAAATAACGACACGGGTGGCGCAAGAATTTATGCCCTCCTCCCCTATAAAGCGTTGAAAGGAGATTCTAATGAATATACTACTCGTTGATGACGACCGTTTTATCATCGAAGCGTTACGCGAAAAAATCCGTTGGGATCGATTAAAAATCGACAACGTCTACGCAGCTAATAGCCTCACTCAGGCGCAAGACATCATTAAAGAAAATCCGATTCACCTAATGATTAGCGATATTGAAATGCCTCAAGGAAGTGGTCTTGAACTCCTCTCCTGGGTACGAAACGAAAATTACGACATCAAAACCATCTTTTTAACGAACTATGCGGATTTCAACTACGCGCAAAAAGCGATTGAATTGCAAAGTTTTGAATACTACTTAAAACCGATTAACTTCGAAAAGTTAGAATTCATCATTCAAAAGGCGCTAGACAAGATTACAGAGCAACGTCCAGTAGCACCTCTTGAGACATCTTTCCAAACAGAGAATAATTTCTGGTTCGAATATTTAAGAAAACCACGCATTCACCGTCTGGAAGAACTGCAAGCAGAAATGCGCAGACGCAATTTGAGTTTGAAAGAGCATCAATATTTCCTAACGGGTGTGATTACATTGCATATTAATGAAGCAGATTACGCCCCAGAAATTCCATCATGGACTTCGCAATTGAAAAGGGTATTTCAAGCCTTCTCGAATGAGACTTATCAATTAGCGAGTCTGTTTAAGATGGAGGGGCATGTGGACCGTTATGTTTGCCACTTTAGAGTCGATAGCTCTATTAACAGCGATGAATTTGCAAGAAAAGTCCGACAAGAGATTCAAGACAAGTTGCATCGCAATTCA
>CAJZJY010000191.1 GCA_916050055.1 uncultured Streptococcus sp. | reverse complement strand
AGATCTATCGCTGTGACTGGAGTTCAGACGTGTGCTCTTCCGATCTTCTGTCTTTCTCCCTAGTTTTCCATCAATGCTTGATTAGCTGTAATGATCGCTAATTTGTAGACGTCTTCTTCGTTACATCCACGTGATAAGTCAGAGATTGGTTTGTTTAATCCTTGTAGGATTGGTCCGATTGCTTCGAAGTTACCGAAACGTTGTGCAATTTTGTATCCGATGTTTCCTGATTGGATTTCTGGGAATACGAATACTGTTGCTTGTCCAGCTACTGGTGAGTCTGGAGCTTTTTGTTTACCAACGCTTGGTACGAACGCAGCATCGAATTGTAATTCACCGTCGATGTTGTAGTTTGGAGCTAATTCTTGAGCAATTTTAGTTGCTTCAGCTACTTTTAATGCTTCTTCAGATTTAGCAGAACCTTTTGTTGAGAAACTTAACATTGCAACGTTTGGTTCGATACCGAATAATTCAGCTGTTTTAGCAGATTCAACTGCGATTTCAGCTAATTCTTGTGCGTTAGGGTTGATGTTGATTGCGCAGTCTGAGAATAAGTATTTCTTAGATTTGTCGCTGTTGATCATGATGAACGCACCACTTGTACGAGATACTCCTGGTTTTGTTTTGATGATTTGTAATGCTGGACGTACAGTGTCCCCTGTTGAGTGAACCGCACCAGATACTAATCCGTCTGCTAAGCCCATGTATACCATCATTGTTCCGAAGTAAGTTACGTCACGTAATAATTTTTGAGCATCTTCTTCAGATACTTTACCTTTACGACGTTCTACAAAGCTTGCAACCATTTCTGCATATTTATCGTCTGCATAAGTTTCAGGATCGATAATTTCTAAATGAGAAATGTTAAATCCACGAGCGTTTGCTACTTCGTTAATTGCGTCGACATTTCCAAGTAAGATTGGTTTGCAAAGTCCATCTGCTAATAAACGGACAGCTGCACCAATAATTCTTGGTTCATCTCCTTCTGGAAATACGATTTTAACGTCTTTCCCTTTCACTTTAAGTGATAATTCTTCAAATAATTCCACGGATATCCCTCCAAAAATTTGTTATCTTAATAATACACTAAATACTTTTAAAAAAACAGTACAATGTTAAAACAATCATCAAAAAAACAGCTGTACTAATTTGTAAGCAATATGAAAATAGTACAGTTTCATTTCATAAAAATTTCTACTTAGCAAAACACCGCTAGTATGCTATACTTAGAGAGTATTTTAGTAAGGAGGAAGGCTTTGTGCGATCATATGCAAAAAAATTAATGGATACCGCTATTCTGGCTGGTCAAATCATGCTCGAATGCAATGCGGAATCGTATCGCGTGGAAGAAACAATGAACTATATTCTCTCCACTTCAAACTTTGAAACTTGCGAAGCCTTTGCAATGGCGACTGGAATCTTTGCAACGCTCGATGATGACTGCATCGATTCTATTACAGAAATTCGTCGTGTTCCAAATCGCGACACGAACTTGAACCGAATTTATAAGGTCAACGCAATCTCTCGTCAATTAGTGACAAAAGAAATTGACCTCGATACAGCTTATCAACGATTACAAGATTTAAAAGAATCAGAATATCCACAGTGGTTAAAAGATCTAGGTCTTATTCTGATGTGTGGGTTCTACGCTGCTCTATTTGGAGCAACGCCAATTGAACTCGTCATAGCATCAGTAGCAGCGATTATCATGCCATTTGTTTATAAGTTAGATCCGAAATTAAAATTAGGAACATTCGTGTTGAACCTCATCTCGATTATTCCAGCGATTGTCATTATCATTTTGATTCAGAAACATTTCGTTCCGGACGCTCGAATCGGCATCTCCATTGTAGGATTAATCATGCCGGCCGTTCCTGGAACCGCCATTACAAATGCCATTCGCGATACATTACGCGGAGACTACAACTCAGGAGCAGCTCGGGCAATTGAAGCGTTTGTGACGGCTCTTTCCGTCGCTATTGCTGTTGCTTTGGGACTCGTGTTAGCAGGAGGTGCAAACCCCTTATGATTTATCAAGTGATTAGTGCTCTCATCGCTGTCTACTTCAGTTGTATTGTCTTTGAAGCACCAAAACGACTCCTCATTCATATTTCGATTATTGGAGGCATTGGTTGGTTTGTATATCTCTTCTTCTTGGACAGTTCTGGATTACAACTAGCTACTTACTATAGCGGTCTTACAATTGCGTTTTTATCGCACTTAGCAGCACGCTATTTTAAAGCTCCCGTAACGGTATTCTTTATCCCTGGATTTTTCCCACTCGTTCCTGGTGCAGGCATGTATCGTACCGTATACGCCTTCTTTGTAGGAGATGTTGAAAAAGGAAAATTCTTCTTCGGTCAAACAATGATTACCGCCGGGATGATTGCACTCGCTATCTTTACGGTCGATTCGATTTTCCGTCTGTATTCGCATTGGCAATCTTCACGCCGTCAATCAGCAAACTAAATAAATGAACTTGAAACTGCCAAAGATTTACTTTGGTGGTTTTTATATTTAAACCGAAGGTTTAGAGATAAAATCTAAAGATATTAGAACAGATTGATTCCGTCCCTTTGGGATATCTTCATGGTAGGGATAAGAGCTGTACCGGTTCGAGCCGAAGTCTCTCACCTACTGAGCCTCAATGAGTCTCTACGGAATAAATTCCTAGAGTCTCATATTCGCATCAGTTACCTCTCGCTCTTACTCCTACCATAGAATCCCAAGGAACTCCATCTTCTTTAATAGAATCAGTTTTCTCTAAACCTTCT
>CAJZJY010000190.1 GCA_916050055.1 uncultured Streptococcus sp. | reverse complement strand
GTATATCCCTAAAGGAGCGGTTGTCATTGGCGAATAAGACACCCATTTTAGTCTTTGATTTAGATGATACACTCTATTCAAAACAGCATGTCTTTTTAACAGCCTTAGAGAAATGCTACCCGACATTTTCAACGAATATGGATGTGTATAAGATTTATCAAGAAAAAAGTGAAATTGCCTTTGAATTATTTACGATGGGACAAATCACTTTGGAAGAAAATCACTTTTCTCGTGTTGAAAGTACACTTTCATCTCTTGGACTCGATTCTTCTAAAGAATCTGTCATTCGTTTTAAAGAAACCTATCAATATGTGATGGATCACATCGAATTAGATAAAGCGTGGTATGACTTTTTCAACCAAGTATCTAATCGCTCTACTCTTGTTCTTCTAACAAATGGACCAACGAGTCATCAATCGAAAAAAATCACTTCTCTTGGATTAAAAAACTGGTTTGACTCTTCTAGAATCTTCATTTCAGAGACGACTGGTGTTCCCAAACCACAAGCAGAAGCCTTTAAGAATGTAGAACAACTTTTTCCAGATATTAGCACAAGCGACTTCTGGATGATTGGCGATGACCTTACTAATGACATTGAAGGCGCTAAAAACAGAAATTGGAATACCATTTTTTTCAAATTTGGTGAAAAGAAATCTGATGCAAACCCTAAACCACTTTCAAATCCAAAAGAATTACTCTTAAAATTGGAAAAAGAGGCACTTATCAGCCTTTAAGATTATGAAAAAATAGGCATTCTATGATAAAATATGATAGAAACATTATGAAAAAAATTTAAAGGAGTACATACATGATTTTTAAAATTACTTACCAACCAACTAAAACGGAAGCTCCACGTCGTGAGAACACAGAAGCTTTATATATTGAAGCTAGTGACAAGGTAGAAGCCCGCCGCCTTGTAGATGAAAACACTGAATACAACGTTGAGTTTATCCAAGAGCTAGATGAAAAACACTTAGCTTACGAAAAACAAAACCCTGAATTTAAATTAACGGTGTTCAAGTAATATGAAGCCAAATATTAAAAATAACGAAACGGGCGTATTTGCTTTTGGCGGTTTAGGTGAAATCGGTAAAAACACATATGGCGTTCAATTCCAAGATGAGCTGATCATTTTGGATGCCGGTATTAAATTCCCTGAGGATGATTTACTTGGAATCGACTATGTGATTCCCGATTACAGTTATATCGTTCAAAACATTAATAAAGTAAAAGGTCTATTTATTTCGCACGGACACGAAGACCATATCGGTGGAATTCCTTTCTTAATTAAACAAGCGAACATCCCTATTTATGCAACAAAACTTGCGATGTCTTTAATTCGAAATAAATTAGAAGAACATGGCCTTTTAAGAGATGCGATTCTTCACGAAATTGATGAAGACAGCGTCATTAAATTCCGTAAAACACAAGTGAGTTTTTATCGCACAACCCACTCTATTCCAGATGCTTTTGGGATTGTGATTAAGACTCCCCCGGGCAACATCGTGTTCACGGGTGACTATAAGTTTGACTTCACTCCAGTTGGAGAACCGGCAAACCTTCACCGTATGGCACAAATTGGTTCAGAAGGTGTTCTTGTTCTTTTAGGAGACAGTACAAACTCTGAAGTACCTGGATTTACTCAATCTGAACAAGTCGTTGGAAAATCCATTAAAGAAATTATCCAACGCGTGGATGGCCGTATCATTTTTGCGACATTCGCATCAAACGTTTCTCGTCTAAAACAAGTAACGGATGTGGCTGTAGCAACTGGCCGTAAATTAGCTGTATTTGGACGTAGTATGGAAGCCAGCTTCCGCACTGCTCGTGAATTAGGTTATATTAAGGCTCCAGATGATACTTTTATCGATGGACGTGAAATTAACCAATACCCTTCTGAGAAAGTCATTATTTTATGTACAGGGTCTCAAGGGGAACCAATGGCGGCACTAAGTCGTATCGCAAATGGTACTCACCGCCAAATCTCAATTCAACCTGGTGACACAGTTATCTTCTCTAGTTCACCAATTCCAGGAAATACTTCAAGCGTTAACCGCGTTATCAACCTTCTTTCAGAAGCTGGTGCTGAAGTGATTCATGGTAAAGTAAACAATATTCACACATCTGGTCACGGTTCTCAAGAAGAACAAAAATTAATGCTTCGCTTAATGAAGCCTAAATACTTCGTTCCAGTCCACGGCGAATATCGTATGCAGAAGATCCAAGCAAACCTTGCGACTCAAGTGGGAATTCCAAAAGAAAACTCATTTATCTTAAGCAATGGTGATGTTCTTGCAGTTACTGCTGACTCAGCACGTAGAGCTGGTCACTTCTTTGCAGGTGATGTCTACGTCGATGGGAATGGTATCGGCGATATCGGAAACATCGTTCTTCGTGACCGTAAGACACTCTCACAAGATGGTTTAGTGATCTGTGTTGCAACAGTTGATTATGAAAATCGCGAACTCGTTGCAGGTCCAGATATGCTCTCTCGTGGATTTATCTACATGAAAGAATCAGGACAACTTCTTAACGAAGCACAAGCCATTCTTCGTGATGAACTTGAAGAACTTTTAGCAGATTCTGAAGAAGTATTAAACGAACGCGTTTTACGTAACAAAATTACAGACGTCTTAGGACCGTTCTTATTTAAGAAAACAGAACGTCATCCAATGATTCTTCCTGTAATTTTAGGAGTTACTGAAGCAGATACTTTAGAGTAAATAAATTAAGAGGTGTACCGCAAATGGCGGCACACCTCTTTTCTTTTGGTTCTATAATTTTTAGGG
>CAJZJY010000189.1 GCA_916050055.1 uncultured Streptococcus sp. | reverse complement strand
GGTCTTTTGGCACTATGCGAAAAAGAACGAACTGCATAGTCCGTCCATTCTTCGTAGAGTTGTTGATCCATCACTTGGTCATATACATGAGCAAATTTTTGATAGTTCATTAGTTTTCACTCACAATATTCACGATTGGTGCATCGCTCCATAATTTTTCTAAATTATAGAATTCGCGATCTGCATAATAGAATACATGAACAATCACATCATTTAAGTCCATCAAAATCCATTTGCCACCATCTTTACCTTCAATACTTCTTACTTCGAAGCCTTCTTTTTCAACCGCTTCTTCAACCGCATCGACAATTGCTTGTACTTGTTTTTCATTTTTACCGTGTGTAATTACAAAGTACTCTGCAACTGGTGTAAGGCTTGCTACATCTAGTGCAACCACTTCTTGTGCTAACTTGTCTTCACAAGCATCTAAAACAACTTGTAATAATTTTTTACTTGTATGTTCCATTCTATTCTCCTTTTCTTTGTTTCAAATAATGATTATAAACTTCTATTGTTTTTGGAAAAATAGAGACTTCTTTTTCCAATAAGAATTCCAATGTATGCTTCAATAAATAAAAGACCGCATCATCGATATTTTTCGCTGCAATCTCACGAGCAGTATCCACACCTGGATAATCTCTTCCGTCTTCAATTGCATCTGCCACAAAGAGACACTTCGACAGAAGACTCATTTGAAGTCCTCCAATCGTATGCTCACGAATGGCATCTAACAACGCTTCGTCTTTTACTCCGCATAGATTTGAAATCAAATAAGCCCCAATTGGTCCATGTAGAATTTCAGAACCTTCATGGTGATACATTTCAGGAAGTCCGATTTCTTTGGCGAGAGCTTGCTGTTTGTCCACTGGGATTTCTTTAGCATAATCATGCGCTAATCCCACAAACGCAGCTGCTTTTTCATCGACGCCGTAGAGTTTTGCTAATTCTAATATTTTTCGTTCGACACGCAGGCAGTGTTGATATCTCTTGTCACTCATATTTGATTGGACATGCGACAACAACTTTTCCCTTGTCATCGTTGTATAAGGTTCAAAGCTTTTACCTTCGCTCATTCTAAATACAACCCCTTTTCCGCAATATAAGCTTCTACTAATTCCGGCACCAAATATTTAATGCTTTGTTGGAACAAAACATTTTTTCGAATTTGAGTCGAACTAATATCCATCTTCGGTGCGGTAATCCATAACACTGGATATGGCGTTTCTTTTTCGTATCCCGGACGTTCAACGCCGACAAATTGGACCTCATGAACCAGTTCATCTACACGGTGCCATGTTGGTAAGTAATCCACCATATCTCCACCGATAATAAAGTAATATTCCGTATTCGGATTCCGTTTCTTTAACAGTTGAATCGTATCATACGTATAGCTCTTTTCATTCCGTTCAAGTTCAATTGTCTCGATATCAAAATAAATATTATCTTGAATTGCCAACCGCGTCATCTCTACACGAGCATTCGCATCAATCGTCTTTTTCTCATCCACATGTGGCGGAATATGACTTGGTAAAAAGTAAACCTTGTCTAAGCCTAATTGCACACGCGCTTGTTCAGCCATGATTAAATGCGCAATATGTGGCGGATTAAAACTACCACCGATAAGCCCTACACGTTCTTGTGGGATGTCTTCACCGAATTTTTCAGTTTTGTTTAATGTCTTAGAAAAAATATTGAGTTCAGCAACCATCGTCTATCGACCTCTTTTTTTGAATTCTGCAAATCGTACTGAAAGATCTCTATGTTTTGGATTTCTAGCTTCTTTATATAACACTATCGTATGCCCTATCACTTGAATGATTGTACTACCAGTTGCCTCAGCAATCGTTTCGGCAGCTTCTTGTGGCTCCTCTAATGTGTTTTGTAATAAAGTCACTTTAATCAATTCACGCTTTTCAACAGCATTTTGAATTTGATGAATCATCTCTTCGCTGAGTCCGCCTTTTCCAATTTGGAAGATTGGCTTCAACGAGTGTGCTTCTTTTTTGAAGAACTGTCTTTCTTTCCCTTTTAATTCCATGAAAGCTCTCCTTTCTTTAAATAATCGATTGACGTTGAATCACGTCAACTTCTTTTGGACTCCATACCGATACCGTACCTGGTTTTTGAATTGTTACCCAACCAAGGCCTGCAATCACTAAGTCCGTTTTTTCTTTAATGGTAAATGTCTTTTTCACTAATTTTGGATACAACTTCATATTGTCTCCTGTTGGTGGTGTTAGAAGTGTTCCTGCATGTTTTGCATAAAACCCTGTCGCCTTCTCCAACTTCGTGCGATGCAAGTCGATAGTTTGTGGTGTATAGAAGGTAAATGAATTACGTTCTCCTTGTTCGTAATCGACACGAATCAAACCACCGATAAAAATCGTTTGCTCGCTATTTAATTGGAATGTCTTTGGTTGTAACTCTTTTTGCGGTAAGACTTTTTTCATTTCTTTTTCCGCTAAGTAGTGCGTAATTTGGTGACGGTGAATAATCCCTGGTGTATCCACCAATGAAGAATGTTCATCAAATGGAATATCAATTTGACCAAGAGTCGTTCCTGGATATTGAGAAGTGGTAATCACTTCGCCTGTTTCACCAATACTTTGAATCAACTTATTAATGAGCGTTGATTTCCCTACATTCGTTACCCCTACGACATATGCATCTTTGCCTTTACGGTACTCGTTAATCTTCTCAAGCAAGTCGTCAATTTGAATCCGTTTATGACCGCTCACAAGTAGCGTATCGACTGGTTTAATGCCGTACTCTTTTGCATGACGTTCAATCCATGCTTT
>CAJZJY010000188.1 GCA_916050055.1 uncultured Streptococcus sp. | reverse complement strand
CTATTTATTAGCAGTCCTAGGGTTATCCATCTTTGAAATTTCAAAGCAAAAATATAATCATACATTACTGTTAATTCCGTTTATTATGATCGCGATTCATTTCGCTTATGGTATTGGAACGATTAAAGGATGGATCTTTGGATTTGAATTTAAAAAAGAGTATTTTGACTCAGAAGATAAATCTTAAAATTCCTATAAATACTCATGAGTTCAAGTTTAATCTGTGGTATAATAAGCTGATTGTATAGTTATTGGAGTGGAATGAATGAGAGTAAATAAAGAAAAAATTTCAAATAGAATAAAGCAAAGAAAAAATCAGAAAAGAAGAAAAATAGTTTATACAGTATTGCTAGCAATTGTTGCGGTAATGATTGCCGTAGCAGCTTATGCATGGAGTCGAATTTCTAAAGCAGAAGATGCCATCCATCAAAAGGTGGAAACCGTGCAATTACGTGATAAAGAATTAACAGATGACAGCAGTTTTTCGGTTCTTCTTTTAGGGATTGATAATGGTGCTTATGGCCGTGATACCGAAGTAGGTCGTTCGGACACGATGCTTCTTGTAACGGTAAATCCAAAACTTAAGAAGACAACGATGATTAGTATCCCTCGTGATTCATATACAGAAATCATTGGATATGGTACTTTTGATAAAATTAACCATGCTTATGCGTTTGGAAAAGAACAATTCTCAATTAATAGTGTACAAAATATGCTGAATGTTCCGATTGACTACTATGTAACTGTAGATATGCAGGGCTTAATGGGCCTTGTTGATGCAGTGGGTGGATTAGAGATTACGCCAGCATTAACATTTACGTATGAAGATGAGTCATTTACTGAAGGTGTCACACGTCATGTGGACGGGGAAGCGGCCCTTCGATATGCACGTATGCGTTATGATGACCCAGAAGGTGATACAGGTCGTCAAAAACGTCAACAATATGTCATTCAAAAGCTTGTTGAAAAATTATTAACGTTAGGTTCTGTGACGAAATACGAAGAAATTCTTAAAACATTAGAGAATTCAGTAAAAACAAACTTTACAGTAGAAAAATTATTCCAAATAGCACAAACGCATAAAGAAGCGCTACAACATTTCGAATCGGATACGATTAATGGGGATGGAGCGATGATTAATGGCGTTTATTATTTTGTCATTCCAGAAGCTGAGAAGATTCGCGTTTCGAATGTCATCAGAAAGTCACTTGATTTAGAAGAGATTACTGAATTAAAACATATTGAAACGAAAGAAACACAGTCATCAGTGAATATCGAGCAAAATGCTCCTCAAAACAATTCAGGTGTACAAGAACAAGGGGACACTTACGTAGAACCAAATGTAACGCCAAATTATAACGATAGTTACAATAATAATAACAACAGTAATGATGATGACGACTATGTTGCACCGACAAATCCATCTAATAATGGTGGCGGAAGTAGTGCGGTGACACCAACTGCACCAGCAACACAGACGCCACAAGTGACGGCTGCTCCAGAGCAACCACAGCCTGTACAACCAACACGATCAGCTCCTACAACGCAAGCGCCTGTTGCACCAACTCAGCCTACACAAAAACAAAACCCTTAAAAGTATTGGAGTGTAAATATGAACGAATCAAATGAATGGACCCGAAAAGGGAGACGTCAAGAAAAGAAAAAGAAACGTGGACGTATTGGTTTTATTTTAATCCTTCTACTCGCTATTATTGCAGTAGCAGGAACTTATTATGCAAGTCGAATTAACCATACGATTAACACAATCACTCAAGATGTTGGAAACCGTACTGAAAAAGAAGTTGATGATATCATAAAAAACGCAAAACCGATTAACATTCTATTGTTGGGGATTGATAATGGAGCATATGGACGTGAGGAAGAAGACGGTCGCTCAGATACAATGCTATTACTGACAGTTAATCCAACAACGAAGAAATCTCAACTCCTCAGTCTACCTCGCGACACTTACACTGAAATTGTTGGAACAGGTGGATATGATAAATTGAACCACGCCTTTGCTTATGGGAAGGCTCCAATGGTTATTAATTCTGTTGAGAAAATGCTTGATACGACAATTGACTTCTATGTGCAAATTAACATGGGAGGCTTAATGGAATTCGTCGATGCTGTCGGCGGAATTGAAGTGACAAGTCCGCTAACTTTTACTTATGAAGGACGTTCTTTCGTTGAAGGAAAGACTGAACTGCTTGATGGTGAAAGTGCCTTACGTTTTGCACGTATGCGTTACGACGATCCAGAAGGAGATACAGGTCGTCAAAAACGTCAACGTATCGTTATCGAGGAACTTGTTAAAAAATTGATGACATTTAATTCTGTTACAAACTTCGAGCAATTAATGAACGCGGTAAATAAGAACGTGAAAACGGACTTGCCAATTGGACAAGTGATGGCCCTTAAAAACACTTATGGTCCTGCTATCACAGGAAATAATTTAACACAAACATTTATCGAAGAAAGACAGTTGTTATTAACAAACAATGCAGGAGAACAAATCTATTACTCATATGCAACGGATGAAGTGTTGCTTGGAGTAAGCAATTCAATCCGTAAGTTAATGGGACAACCAACTGTTCAAACTTATCCATTACTACAACAAAGAGAAGATTTATATTATTTAACGACTCCTTAATTGGAGAATAAGAGGTGTATAAAATGATTTATGCTGGGATTTTAGCCGGTGGAACCGGAACTCGTATGGGGATCCAAGAAATGCCAAAACAATTTTTACCATTAGGAAACAAACCAATTATTATTCACACAGTCGAAAAATTCTT
>CAJZJY010000187.1 GCA_916050055.1 uncultured Streptococcus sp. | reverse complement strand
CATTTAAGAATACAGGTGTAGTCCAAGGAACTTGTACAAATGCTGGACTCATAAAGCCTGCAACTGTTGCTAAGTAGCTGATTAAAATACCAATAGCTGGAGTTAAGATAAATGGAATCGCTAATGAAATATTATAAACGATTGGGTAACCGAATAATACAGGTTCATTGATATTGAAGAGTCCTGGTCCAAATGATAATTTAGCCACGTTTTTAGAAGCGGCGTTACGGCTTACTAAGAATGTTGCAACTAATAAACATAATGTAGATCCACTACCACCCATTAAAGCGAATGTTTGAACTTGAGATAAATTGATGATGTGTGGAATCGCTTGTCCATTATTTGCTGCAGCAATGTTTTCAGTGATGTTAATTAATAGTAATGGTTCTAGAATTGCACTGTAAATAACTGCTTGGTGAATACCAAATAGCCATAACATATTTCCTAGAGAGTAAATAATGATTACCCCAATTAAGCTTGTACCAATATGACGAATTGGTTCTTGGATGAAGACTGTAATGATTGAGATTAAGTTTGTTCCAAACATATTGAATAATAATGCTGAAACGACACCGAATAATGAAATAACAGTCATTACTGGAAGTAATACGCTAAATGATTTACCAACTGCTGGTGGAATGTTATCACCAAGGTTAATTTGTAACGCTTTAACGTTCGATAATTTGATGAATAATTCTGTTGCAATAATCGCTACGATAACGCCTGCGAACATTGCACCTGTACCTGTGTTGTTAAATGAAAGAACACCTGAAATATTCACGGCATCTTTTGCGCCATCAGGAACTGCAGAAATTGTATTTGGCATCATAACAATTAAAGAAACTAATGATAGCATTGATGCTGCCAATGGGTTTTCGAAGTCTCTGTTTTTCGCTAAGAAATAACCAACCATTACGGCAATAATAATACCTGAGATACTTAAAGTACCGTTTGCAATTGTAATTCCCCAATATTGGAATTTCGTTAATGTATCCCCTTGGAAAATCCACTTAAATACTGTGTTGTTCAAAAGAACAATTAAACCTGCCAAAATATATAATGGCATTACTGTCGCAAATGCATCTCTGAGGGTTTTTAAATGAATTTGGTTCCCCAGTCTACCTGCAAACGCGGCAAATTTATCAATAAATTTTGAGTCTTTCATCTGAATATCTCCTCTCTTTATTCCTCAATTTTTATTTCAAAACCGTTATTGTCGCTGACGTTACGATACCATCTTCCACTACTCTTAATGGTTCTCTTTTGCGTTTCTAAATCTACAGAAATAAATCCATAACGATTCTTATACGCATTATTCCAAGACCAGCAATCAAAAGCAGTCCATGTATGATATCCAAAACAACGACTACCTTCTTCAATCGCTTTATGTAGCCATGTTAGATGTTCTTCGTAAAATTCAATACGATACACATCATCAATGACTCCATTTTCTCCGATGAAGCGACCTTCGTTTTCAACACCCATTCCGTTTTCACTAATGAACCATGGGATATTGCCATATTCTTCCTTCACAATCATTGCAATGTCATAAATGGCTTTCGGGAAGATTTCCCATCCACGATATGGATTCATGCGACGCTCAGGCCATTCATACTCTTTGAAGTATTGGTCTGGCATCCAAGGTGTTTTGTACTCTTCGGGATTTGGTTGTGCCTGAACACGTTTTGGATGATAGTAATTCACCCCAAGAAAATCAACCGTATTTTCTCGAATGAGCTGCAATTCCTGTTCAGTATGACTCCATAACACGCCGTCCTCCTCTAGTTTCTTCACTAAGGTTTCAGGGAATGTGCCTTTCACCGCTGGATTCAAAAAGACTCTGTTAAAGAAATCATCTGTAAATTGACTTGCTGCTAAATCTGCTGGAGCATCACTTCTTGGGTAAGCAGGTGTTAAGTTCAAAATAATCCCAATCTTGCCATCCAGTTTCAATGTACGATACAGTTGAATCACTTTGGCACTTGCAAGATTTAGATTATAAATCACTTGAACAGCTTCTTTCCCTTTCCCTTTTAGGTTTGGATAATGGAATGCATATAAGTATCCTGCTTCCGGAATGACCATTGGCTCATTGAAAGTTGTCCAGTAACGAATTTTATCGCCAAAACATTCAAATGCAGTCTTGGCAAACTTCACAAATAAGTCCACGACATGTTTACTTTCCCAGCCACCGTATTGTTGAAGCAATTCAACTGGCATATCGAAATGATGTAAATTCAACACAAGTTCAATATCGTTTTTCTTCGCTTCTTCAATAACCGCGTTGTAAAATTTCACAGCCTTTGGATCAGCTTCACCCGTTTCAAAGTCCTTAATCAAACGGCTCCATTGAATCGATGTACGGAATGAATTAAATCCAATCTCCTTCATCAAACGAAAATCTTCAGGATACGTATGATAAAAATCACTCGCCACATCTGGACCGACACCATTAAAGAAAGCTTCGGGAGCAGTTCTAAACCAATAATCCATCACATTTTCATGTGCTTTGTCGAATTGTCCTTCTGTCTGCGGTCCACTTGAAGCAGCACCCCACCAGAACCCTTGAGGGAAACTCAATTGTTTCTTCATAATTAACCTCCTTTCTGTAAGCTCTTCCACGTATAGTATATCATAATTTAAATATTTGTCTAGACATTGTTTATAAATAGTATTCAAATTGTCGATTTTGCCTATTCATTATACATTTGTTATAATAAAGCTAGTTTAGAGAAAGGATGACATTCGATGAGCGTAAAATATTTACAGATTTACCATGCGATTCGTGAAAAGATTTTAAGTAACGAATACGCCA
>CAJZJY010000186.1 GCA_916050055.1 uncultured Streptococcus sp. | reverse complement strand
TGCTTTAGAGATTACATCTAGAATAGGCCTATTCATCTTCTTTGCAATTGGTGTCGTGATTACTCTATCTAGTTTTGTTATTTTTAAACACATTAAATTTTTAAGAAATAGTGGAATGTGCTTTGGAGCATTATTTATTCTCTTACCATTACTTTCGACTTCTGGAATTTGGCTTGGAATGATTGGAGCATTGCTAATAGTACTATTTGATAAAAATGATTTCTCGATTTCTTCCATTTCGGGCTTATTTTCAAAGAGACAGAAGCAAGAGTATATTTTTGTAGATTCGCGTGAAGACACTCCTGAACCTGGCTCAATACATCGTTATGACTGGCTTGGTTCTCAAGTGATAGGAGACGAGCCATACGAATGGAATGACATTAATGCAGGACAATTTGCAGGAGATACGATTATCGATTTAGGGAATACCATTCTACCTGCTAAAGAGAATGTAATCGTGATCCGAAAAGGATTTGGTCGTGTTCGAATTCTTGTTCCGTATGGTGTTGGGGTGATGATTCATCATCATGGCTTTGGTGGACAAGTTGAATTTGAGAATCAAACCTATACACTAAGTAATGAATCGATTCAACTGTATAGTGCAGGTTATAATCGCAGTACGAAACGGGTTAAGATTTATACAACCATCGTCGCTGGGAAGGTTGAGGTGATTGAAGCATGAAGCAACGCCTCGTTAAAAGCTGGATGCTCTATTCAGCAGTGTATAGCTTTGTTAGTACCATTTTCCTATTCCTATTCCGAAAATGGATTCGCTATGAATTAGTAGAGACGCTTAGTATTCAAGAGATTCTTGGGACGATGACGTTGTTTTTATTATTAATCTTATTACTTGGTTTGATTACAGCTGGTGCAATGATGATTTTGAATCGTCAAGCAGAACGTAAAATGGGTGAGCAATTACTAATGATTCAAAGAGCAAAGTATTCATTAGTAAAAGAAGAACAACAACCCAACTGGATTAATGAAGCAACTGTTGTAGATTTAAATGTCTTTTATGAACAGACAGCGGCTATTTCAGAACGCTTAGAAAACTTATCGCTCGAATTGCAACAATTAGGAAGTAAACCACAGTTCTTAGGGACTGAAACGAAAGAGCAGGTCATTGAACAAGAAAGACGCCGTATCGCTCGTGAATTACATGATTCTGTAAGCCAACAGTTGTTTGCAGCAATGATGATGATTTCTGCGTTAAATGAACGTGCAGACAAGTTCGATGAGAAAGAACAAAAGCAACTGAAGATGATTGAACATGTACTCTCACAAGCGCAAGCGGAGATGAGAGCATTGCTTCTACACTTAAGACCGATTTCACTGGAAAATAAATCATTGAAAGCAGGTATTGAAGGATTACTCGTCGAATTGCAAACGAAAGTACAGATGAAGATTCATTGGGATATCGAAGACGTCCAACTACCAGAAGGGGTCGAGGATCATCTCTTTAGAATCGCACAGGAACTTCTATCGAATACATTGCGTCATTCGCACGCAACCACATTAGAAGTATACTTACGTCAAACAGACTCCAATGTTCTCTTTAAAATAGAAGATAATGGAGTTGGATTTAATACGGAGGAAATTCTTCCAGGAAGCTATGGAATTAATAATATGAAAGAAAGAGTGCAAGGACTCGGTGGACAAGTGAAAATTGTCAGCTTCCCAAATCAAGGGACGACAATTGAAATTAAGATTCCGCTCAGTCGTAACATGGAGGGTGAATAATGATACATGTATTACTAGTAGACGATCATGAGATGGTACGACTTGGTGTGTCTTCTTATCTATCGATGCAAGATGATATTGAAGTGATTGATGAAGCTAAGAATGGTCGTGAAGGTGTTGAGAAAGCACTCGAATTAAAACCAGATATCATTCTAATGGACCTTGTGATGCCAGAGATGGATGGGATTGAAGCGACAAAAGAAATTCTTGAAAAGTGGCCGCAAGCAAAAATCATCATCCTAACAAGCTTTATTGATGATGAGAAAGTCTTTCCTGCTATTAACGCCGGAGCAAAGAGCTATATCTTAAAAACAGCTTCTGCTTCTCAAATAGCAAAAGCCATTCGAGATACCTATCAAGGGGATGGGGTATTTGAACCTCAAGTAACGGATAAACTCGTGAACCGTATCCAAATGAAGCAGCAACATTTCTTGCATGAAGATTTAACACAACGTGAATTAGAAGTGTTACTCTTAATCGCTCAAGGAAAATCGAATCAGGAAATCGCTGACGAGTTGTTTATCACATTAAAGACAGTGAAAACGCACGTCTCAAATATTCTCTCGAAATTAGAAGTAGAAGATAGAACGCAAGCAACGATTTACGCGTTCAAACATCAATTGATTAAAATGTAACGAAAAGCCATTCTTGTTCTTGCAAGAGTGGCTTTTTTGATGAAAGTAATTTCGATAAAGGCCTGAGGGAGTCGTATTTTCTACCTTATTCTGAAAGTAGTTACTAAAAATAGAGGTAATATTGAAAATGTTTTCTGAAGTAGATATACTAAAAATGTAAGGGTTTTACTAAAAATAGAAGGAGGCTGTTTATGAGATTACAAGGTCAATTAATTGTATCATGCCAAGCATTGCCGCATGAACCATTACATAGTGATTATATTATGGCTCGTATGGCAGTTGCTGCACAGGAAGGAGGAGCGAAAGGAATTCGTGCCAATTCAGTGATTGACATCAAAGCGATCAAAGAAGCTGTCGACTTACCAGTTATTGGAATTATTAAACGTGATTATGATGATGCCGACGTCTTTATTACCGCTACGATGAAAGAAATTGACGAATTGATGAC
>CAJZJY010000185.1 GCA_916050055.1 uncultured Streptococcus sp. | reverse complement strand
CATTTACAAAACAATGGGATATGATCTTAACTTCAACATTACTCATTATGTTACCAGTTATTATCCTATTCATTCTCGCACAAAAACATATCATGAAAGGTATGGTTGACGGAGCGATTAAATCTTAGAACCATTTTGGCACTGGATATGGATTTTTGTAAGTTCGTATCCAGTGTTTTCTTTTAGACATCACTTATTACAAGAAAGGAGGAATACAGATGGCATCCACTATTAAAGATGTGGCTAAACTTGCAGGGGTCTCCCCTTCAACGGTAACGCGCGTGTTGCAAGATAAGTCGAGCATCAGCGAGGCTACAAAGAAGAAAGTTCGAAAAGCGATGGAAACTTTAAACTATCACCCGAACGTCAATGCTCGTAGCTTAGCGAGCAAAACAACGAATGTCATTGGTGTAGTTCTCCCAAAAGACTCTGATGTCTTCTACCAAAACTCGTTCTTCCCTGAAGTGATTCGTGGGATTTCCCAAATCGCTGCAGATCATCAGTACTCGATTCAATTATGTACGGGGCAAGATCATAAACAGCGATTAGCTATTTTGAAAGATACCATACTAGGTCGACGAGTGGACGGTCTTATCTTCCTATATGGGGAAACCGAAGACCCTCTTGTAGATTTTGCTATTGAGCAGGAATTCCCTTCCGTTATTATCGGTAAGACAGTCTCTCCTCTTATTTCATTCGTGGATAACAACAATGAAAAAGCAGGTTTTGATGCTACTAACTATATCATTAAAAAAGGGGCCAAATCGATTGCTTTTATCGGTGGTCGAGATCAGTTATTCGTTTCAAGAGAACGTCTCAACGGCTATAAAAAAGCCTTAAAAGAACATGGATTCGAAGTCAATGAGAAACTGATTGCTCAAGTAGATGAATTTACAAGAGAACATGGGTATGAGACGATTAAAAATCTCCTAGCAGAAGGACCTATCGATGGGCTTGTCACGGCAGACTCGCTCTTTACCGAAGGAGCTGTTCGTTATTTAAACGAGAAACACATTCAGATGCCGATGATTACTTTTGACTCTGTCCAACCTTCTGTTCATATTGACGCTTATGTAGATATCCATACGCTTGAATTAGGACGTTCTGCATTTAAAATCTTGCGCAATGTCATTAAATCGAATAATAGTCAGAATATGATGTGTTATCTACAAATTGTTTCACATTCCATTAAAGAAATGTAGTTTAATAAAGAAAAGGCACACCCAAAAAAATTATTGGGATGTGCCTTTTTTGTATGTTGCTTAATTCCACAATATAGTTTATACGCTATATCGTTTTAATGACAGCAAAAAACTCCCAAGCACGAATGCCTGGGAGTTCTCAATTAGCTTAAAATTAACGACGTAATCCTAAACGGTTGATTAGTTCACGGTAACGTTGAACATCTTTGTTACGTAAATATGCTAACAAGTTACGACGGTGACCAACTTTTTTCATTAATCCACGGTTTGAGTGGAAGTCTTTTTTATGAACACGGATGTGATCATTTAAGTGGTTGATTTCGTATGTTAATACAGCGATTTGTACTTCTGGTGAACCAGTGTCTCCTTCGTGTAACGCATACTCTTTGATGATTTCGTTTTTCTTTTCTTTAGAAATTGCCATTTCTAAACACCTCTTTCTTTTATTTTATGCCTTGTACTGAGTAAAGCGTTGGTGATTCGCAAAACTCTGTAAAAGGTCTGTGCTTTAAGCACTTAATTAATGTACCTTATTTCGAGCAAAAATGCAAGCTTCTTAATCGATTTTTTTGACATCTACACGATTGAAGTAAGCATAATTTGGTTGCAATGGTTGATCTGCCATTAATTCATCTACAGTTACTAATTCATAACCTTCAGATTTTAAATATTCAAGAACTGCAGGAAGAGCTTCTACTGATTCTGCATGGATATCATGCATTAATAAGATTCCACCATTATGCGTATTTTCTTTAATATGCTCGATCGTCTTAGCGGCATCTCTATATTTCCAGTCAAGGGAGTCAATCGACCAGTTTACAATCGCGATTCCAGCTTGATCAGCAACCATTTTATCATACCCACCATATGGAGGACGTAAGCTCATTGGTCGAAGCCCTAGTGATGCTTTTGCGATTAAATCAGAAGTCTTCTTAACTTCGTTGTAGACTTCATCAGCTGATTTCTTTGGCAAATATGGGTGACTATAACTATGGTCTCCTAATTCATGCCCTTCATCAACAATTCGTCGAATGATGGCTTCATTTCCTTCAACATGACTTCCTACGATATAGAAAGTTGCATGTGCGTTGTACTGCTTAAGTAAATCTAGTACTTTCGGTGTCAATTCAGCACTTGGACCGTCATCAAATGATAAGGCTACTCTCTTCTTCCCGAGCTTTTCTTTAACGACTTCGCGATATTGTACGAAATTATCTTTTTCCGTTTCAGGAATCATCTCTTCCTTCATATAAGCAAAAAGCTCTGTAAATGGAATTGTCCATTGTGCTTCTTGGTCATTGGCATCTTTGTATTTCACTCGGATTCCATTTTGAATGATCGACGCATCGAGTTTCTTCCAGTTACCATCCATAAATTGAGCAGTGATTTTTTCAGTTTGTTCATCCGCCAATCCGTTTGCTTTTGCTTCGTCTAAAGCCTTCTTCACAAAGAAGTTAGACATCGCTAATTCATTATTAAATAATTTTGAAATTTCAAACGGTTCAAGTGAATCTGCAAATACTAATTGATGTGATAATTCCTCGAATTCCAATTGCTCAAATCCTCGGTCTTTTTGTTGATAGACGGACACATAGTAGTGAATGTCATTCACGCTTGAAATGATTTTTGTTTGATACACCTTG
>CAJZJY010000184.1 GCA_916050055.1 uncultured Streptococcus sp. | reverse complement strand
CCTGAAGCATGGGGTGGAGACACAATTTTCGTTGAGATTTCAGCGAAATTCAATCAAAACATTGAAGAATTATTAGAAATGATTCTATTGGTTGCTGAAGTTCAAGAGTTAAAAGCAAACCCTAACCGTTTAGCATTAGGAACGGTTATTGAAGCTCGTTTAGATAAATCTAAAGGACCTATCGCAACATTATTAGTACAAGAAGGAACGCTTAAAGTTGGAGACCCAATCGTTGTTGGGAACACATTTGGACGTGTCCGTGTAATGGTGAACGATCAAGGTCGTCGTGTGAAAACTGCTTTACCAGCGACTCCAGTTGAGATTACTGGTCTTAACGCGTCACCTCAAGCTGGGGACCGCTTCGTAGTATTCGAAGACGAGAAAACTGCTCGTGCTGCCGGTGAAGAACGTGCAAAACGTGCGTTAATCGAACAACGTAACGCTTCAAGCCGTATTACATTAGATAACTTATTCTCTACATTAAAAGAAGGAGAATTGAAAGAAGTTAATGTCATTATCAAGGCTGACGTACAAGGTTCTGTTGAAGCATTAGCATCAAGCTTACAAAAAATCGAAGTTGAAGGCGTGCGCGTGAAAATTATCCATACTGCTGTAGGGGCAATTAACGAGAGCGATATTACTCTTGCTACTGCAAGTAACGCAATCATCATCGGATTTAACGTACGTCCTACGCCACAAGCGAAAATTCAAGCTGAATCTGATCAAGTAGATATTCGCTTACACCGTATCATTTATAACGTAATCGACGAAATTGAAACAGCGATGAAGGGTATGTTAGACCCAGAATTCGAAGAGAAAATTACTGGTCAAGCAATCGTTCGTGAAACATACACTGTATCTAAACTTGGAACAATTGCTGGTTCATATGTATTAGAAGGTGTTGTAAAACGCTCAAGCTCAGTTCGTTTAATTCGTGATAACATTGTTATTTACGAAGGTGAATTAGCAAGCTTGAAACGATTCAAAGACGACGCTAAAGAAGTTAAACTTGGATTCGAGTGCGGTATCATGATTGAAGGCTACAACGATATTAAAGTAGACGATATCATTGAAGCATACGAAATGGTCGAGATTAAACGTAAATAGTGCGAGAAAATTCGTTATGAATCGAACCGTATTAAAGAAGAAATTTATGATTTAACTAGAACGAAGAGGGACTGATTGCAGTGCCTCTTTCGTTGGAAAGGAGACAAAATGGCAAACTTTAGAGTTGGACGTGTGTCACAAGAAATTTTACGAGAAGTAAATGATATCCTATCTAAAAAAGTGCGTGACCCACGTGTACAAGAAATTACAATTACTGAAGTAGAAGTAACTGGTGATTTGCAAATTGCTACTATCTACTACACAACACTTCAAAAACTAGCTAGTGAACGTCAAGCGACTGAACGTGGCTTAGAAAAATCAAAAGGCCTAATTCGTCGTGAATTAGGGAAACGTCTTTCATTGTACAAAACTCCAGAATTGATTTTTAAACGTGATGAATCAGTAGATTACGGTAATCATATTGATGAGCTTTTAAAATCAATTCAAGAAGAAGACGAACAAAGATAATAATTTTAAGGGCAAAAGGACATCAAACAGAAAACAACTCTTTTGCCTTTTTAGTAAAAAATTACCATATATGGTAATTTTCGTGTGTATTTAAAAAGCCAGAAGAGGTGTTTTATGATTGATGCAAATAATACATGGGTATTGTGGTCTATTATCGTTGGGATTGCGACTATCAGTATCTTTTTAGAAAATCGATATCAATGGGCTGCAAAGATTAGTGGAGCGATTATCGGTCTATTAATGGCAGCGACATTAAGTAATTTAGGCGTTATTCCAACAGATTCACCTGTATATGATCAAGTTTGGGGTGTTGTTGTGCCTTTAGCCATTCCGATGCTTTTATTCCAATGTGATTTAAAACAAATTTGGAAAGAAAGTGGTCGATTATTAGCTATCTTCTTAATCAGTTCTGTAGGAACCGTTCTTGGGGCAGTATTAGGATATTTAGCCTTGTCCAAAGCTATCCCAGTTCTAAACCATATCGCTGGAATGATGGTTGGAAGTTATATCGGTGGAGGAGTAAACTTTGTTGCTGTTTCATCCGCTTTTGAGATTCCAAAAGAATTGATTTCTGCTGCAACAGTTGCGGATAACTTATTAATGGTATTCTATTTCTTAATCTTACTGATGATTCCTTCAATTGGATTCTTCAAAAAGCATTTTAAATTTGCTTATACAGAAGGTGTCAAAGAGGAAGAAGAAAAAGCATATAACAAAGATACAGTTATCACTGTTCAAGATGTAGCGTTTGTTTTTGCGATTTCTGTTATTATCGTAACAATTAGCTTTACATTATCTGAATTTATTTCTGGTCTAGGGGATAACAGCTTTATCCAACTAGTATCGAATAAATATTTGATTCTAACTACTTTAACAGTAGCTTGCTCAACGATTTTTGCAAAATACTTCAAGAAGATTAGTGGAGCAAATGAAATTGGAACTTTCTTGATATACTTATTCTTCGTGGTTATCGGAATTCCAGCTTCAATCGGAGCAATCATTGAAAAGTCTCCATTGTTATTAGTGTTCTGTGCTATCATGGTTTTTGTGAACATGGCAGTGACATTTGCTGGTGCAAAAATTTTCGGATTCACAGTGGAAGAAGCCATTCTTGCTTCAAATGCAAATATCGGTGGACCAACAACAGCTGCAGCGATGGCTATTTCTAAAGGATGGCATCGATTCGTGGCACCTACAATGCTTGTAGGAACATTAGGTTATATCATCGGTACTTATGTAGGTATCTTTATTGGACAATTATTGAACTAACAAAAAAGCAACTAAC
>CAJZJY010000183.1 GCA_916050055.1 uncultured Streptococcus sp. | reverse complement strand
TCAGGTTTTAAAACACCGATACATGGTAAGTTACGGTAGAATTGTTTGAAGTCTAATCCGTATCCTACAACAAATTTGTTAGGAACTTGAACCCCAACGTAATCTGCTTCGATGGCTTCTTCACGACGTTCAGGTTTATCTAATAAAGTCACCACTTTTACACTTGCTGCTTGGCGGTGTTTTAATAATTCAACCACGTGTTTTAAAGTACGGCCTGTATCGATAATATCTTCAACGATAATCACGTGACGATCTTTAACGCTTTGACCTAAGTCTTTTAAGATACGTACTTCGCCGCTTGATTCGAATTCATTTCCATAACTAGATACATCCATGAAATCAATTTCTAAGTTGCAGTCCATTGCGCGGACTAAATCTGCCATAAAGAAAATAGCACCCTTAAGAATACAAATGACTAACGGATCTTTACCGCGGTAATCTTCCGCTAACGTAGCACCTAATTTCTTGATTGTTTCTTGTAACTGTTCTTCTGATACTAAAATTTCTGACATATCATTTTTTAACATGTGTGCACCTCGTTTTGTTTTCGTAAGATAGAATCATTTTACCAGTTTCCTCTTCAAAGAACAACGGTTGAGCATAGCGATAGCCTAAAATTGCACGAATTTTTTTCGAGGCGTCTTCCAACACCCAAATTTCCTTGCGTTCTTCGAGTGGAATCTTCGCATTGATAAACCATCTTGAGAGTTTTTGATGCTTGGTTTCACTAGAATCCAGCGCAATCTTGTCTCCTGGTTTTGCATGACGAATCGTCAGCGGGAAGTCCTTTGGATAGACAGGAATCGTAAACTCGGAAGCCGTCTTTCCTGTAGTGAGCAAGATTTGCTCATCTTCGTTTGGACGAATTAAGGTATCTTCCGGTTTTTCCAATACATATTCGATATTTGGAACGACTTTTTGACGTCCCTTTTCAAACGAACATTCCTCGTAACGCTTCTTGAACTTCCAACCATTTGGGAGGTCCAGCGTGAGTTGTGCCTTGTCGGAACCAACCTTTTCTAAGATTTGCTCCATCTGCACCACAGATATCGTCGTATCCATTTGCATCAGTACTTGTTGCAAGAGCAGTCGTTGCATTTCGATTGGCTCTTTGAGGAAGTCTTCGCGGTGGAATGTGACTTTCTTCTTTCCTCTTTGGAAGAGCTGTTCTTGTTTTTCTTCTAGGATTGGCATCAAGCACGCCACAGCGTCCGCAATCATCTGTGCACTCTTTTGGAAGTGGCTTCCGGCATTTGGATTTTCCTCTTTTAAAAATGGGATGACATGATGACGATATCTGTTTCTTGTATAGTCATCGGATTCATTCGATTCATCTTCTAAATAAGGAACGTCATATTTCTTAGCCTCTTGATAGAGTTCTTTTTTCTCATAAGATAAGAACGGACGTAAAATGTTCAACTCTTTTACGTAACGTTTTTCCTTCATCCCAGAAAGACCTTCCAGCGTACTTCCACGCGACCATTTCATTAAAACGGTCTCCATTTGATCATCTTGGTGATGTGCCAATACTAAATAGTCCGCCTGATGCTTTTTCGTCACTGCGCGGAAGAAATCATATCTAAAATCACGTAAGGATTTTTCAGAAGCCGTTACGTCCTCTGCTTCGTGCCAATGCTTTGTCTCGATTGGAATTTGATGCAGCTTGCAAAAACGATGAACGAGTTGCTCCTCATCCACGGCTTGCGCTCTTAGTCCATAGTTGACATGGGCCACTACGAGTCGATCTTTTGCATCGTCTCCAAATAGAGTAACCATCGCATTCAAAAGAACCATCGAATCGACGCCTCCGGATACGGCAAGCACATATTTTTTCTCAGTATAGTTTCCTACATTTCTTCTAAAAAACGCTGTTAGTTGATGTTGCATTGGCCTCTCCTTTCTGTCAAAAAAATCTCCTCCAGTTTTCACCAGAAGAGATTGATGGTTTCATTATGAACGGCGACCGCCACGGCCCCCACGTTTCCCTTCAGTGTTACGTTTCAATGAAGTTAAACGGTCTTCAGAGTCTTTCAAGAAGGAACTCATTAGAGAATCGAAATCTGTTGCTTTTGCTTGCGAAGGAGATTTCTTTTCGTATGGAGCTGAAGTTCTGCTAGCAGAGCGATTTTTCTTAAAGTCTTGAGAGTCATTACGCGGTGTGAAAGGTTTCTTTGCACGTGGTTTGTCCGCTGAATCTTCTTTTGGTTTATCAACGGCACGACGAATTGAAAGGCTAATTTTGCCATCATCCGCAATCGTCATGACTTTCACTTTAACCTCGTCTCCAACTTTTAAAACTTCTTTGATATCTTGAATGTATGAATCAGACACCTCGCTAATGTGAACAAGACCTGTCTTACGATCTCCTAAATCCACAAAAACTCCAAAATTTGTAATTCCAGTAACTTTACCAGGGATTACGTTTCCTACTTCGATTGACATATAAAAAGCGTTCCTCCTTCATTATTCCCTTTTCGATACACGCTTGACGTATCAAAAAGATTCATTGCCTAACGGTTTTGAGTCGTCACCTTAACAACAGTTTCCCCTTGTTCGACTTCTTCTTTTGCTTGTTGTGCTTTATGCTCTGCAGTGTCATTTGGCGTGCTGAAGATGATTTCTCCAGTTTTGCTTAAATAATATTCACTACGTGCTAGCTTCGCGATATATTCATCGCTTTGAAGAAGTTCCACTTGCTGTGTTAACGATTCTTTTTGCTTTTCAGCAACTTCTTTTTCAGCTTTTGCTTGTTCAATTTTTTGATCTAATTGACTCGCTTGGCTAAATTGGTTCCCAATCCCGACAATCATTGATCCCGAAATGGCAATCACACCGACTAAAATGAGCTTAGTCCATAGTGA
>CAJZJY010000182.1 GCA_916050055.1 uncultured Streptococcus sp. | reverse complement strand
ATCTACACGTACTGACACACTCTTTCCCTACACGACGCTCTTCCGATCTAATCGGTTTGTTCCAAATAGAAAGTAGAGCCTCGCGCCAATCTGGAGTTTGGTTCTGTTCTGACATAAGTTCAACTCTTTTCATTTAAACATATTTTTGTTCATTATATCAAAAACGGATGAAAAATACTATTTATTACTAGTGGGAGTAGGGTTTAGAGCGTTTTTTGCTAAAAAAGTTAAAGGTGTAAAGAGAAAATACTTTACAAGCATCTTTTCATCTGCTAAACTATGTAACTGTGAGATTAATACATGGAGGTGTAAATTATGGCAGTTAAAATTCGTTTAAAACGTATGGGTTCTAAGAAAAGTCCTTTCTACCGTGTTGTTGTAGCTGATTCACGTTCACCACGTGATGGTCGTTTCATCGAAACAATCGGAACATACAACCCACTATTAAACCCAGCTGAAGTTTCAATCAATGAAGAATTAGCATTACAATGGTTAGCAAACGGTGCGCAACCTTCTGATACAGTTCGTAACTTGTTATCACAACAAGGTATCATGAAGAAATTCCACGAATCAAAGTTTTCTAAGTAATTTCTATAAAGTCGACAACTCGATGGAGAGGTGAAAAGAATGCCAGAGATTAGTGAATTAGTATTGTCAATGGTTAAACCATTAGTTGAATTCCCTGATGATGTTCGTATTGACGTCTCTGAATCAGATGAATTCATGGAATATACTTTACGCGTGAATCCTCAGGATATCGGTCGTGTGATTGGTAAACAAGGACGTGTGGCTCGCGCTATCCGTACGATTACTTATAGTGTTCGTACTCGCGGACCAAAACGTGTGCGTCTAAGTATTGAGAACCTAGATTAATAGGCGAAGCCTTGGAGAAATCCAAGGCTTTTTTTGTGCTATAAAGATTCAACTTAAAACGATGACTTCGAATCCTTACGGATTTCTTTATACTAGCTGTACTGGGTCACCGGCTTGAGCCTGTCGTCTCAAGCTCTTTCAAGATTCAAATGGACTCTAAAAAATGAATTTTTAAGAGTCCATAATTCACTTTGAATGCTATTCCCTAGTACTGCTAGTATAAAATCCGTAAGATTCTCCGTCATCGTTTTGTTATCATAAAAAAGTTTGGATTTCTTCAAGGCTTTGCGGAGGGAAGAGACAGAAAAGGGTGTGTGCTTTCAATGGGTGCTCAAAGTTGTTGGTGCTACAATAGATGGATTTCTGCGTTAAGTTAGAGGGGAAGAAAAAGGTAGGTGATACCGTATAAGGTATCACTCATTATACCGTATACGGTATAATGAGTGTTCTTTTATTGTTGTTAGTACTCGGGTTTTTGATTGTTTTTCGTGAGTTTGGTATGATAAGTGAGTAAAATTATAGTTGAAGGGAAGACCTTATGAAGAAAAAGCCGATATTAAAAAAACAAATGAATCGACAATATTATTATTTATTTGGCCTATCCACTATTTTGATGCTGCTAGCATTTTGTCTAGAATCGCCACAATCGTTACTTCAAGGAATGATTACGATTCTGATTTCGCCAAGTCAGTTGTTTACGGATTATATGCAAATTGCGTCCGTTGGAAGTACGCTCTTGAATGTGGGTATTATGCTTCTGATTAATATTTATAGTTACAAGAAATTAGAAATTCCTGTTAACGGGACGGTGATTGGTAGTTTAGGGATGCTTGCGGGATTCTCTTTTTTCGGGAAAAACCTCTTTAACAGTATTCCGTTTATGCTAGGCGTCTGGATTTATGCAAAAGTTACGAAGCAGAATTATCGAAATTATGTTATTGTCGGATTGTTTGGATCGGCATTAGGACCATTAGTTTCTTTCCTTGCGTTTGGAGGAGTATTGCCAAGCGGATTTAGTATTTTGATTGCGTATGTACTTGGAATCTTTATTGGATTCATCTTGCCCCAATTATCAACGCAGTATTTAGGATTCCATCAAGGGTTCAGCTTGTATAACGTTGGGTTTACAGCGGGAATCGTTGGGATGGTCGTTCTAGGATTTCTAAATGCATTTGGAATCGAAGTAGAAACAAAGGCGCTTGCGAATACAGAAAGCCCACTTATTTTATATGGGTTGTTGATTGGACTATGTCTGATTTTGCTAGCGACAAGCTTCTATCTTCATGTTCAAAAGAAAGAAAAATATCATTTTAAATTACTCTTGAAACTGTCAGGACGTCTGCCAAGTGACTTCGTTGAAATGACGAACCTTGCAACGGTAACGTTCAATATGAGCATCATGGGCTTCATTCTGTTAGGCTATGTTCTTATTAATGGTGGACAACTGAATGGTCCGATTGTCGGAAGTATTATTGGAGCGATGAGCTTTGGAGCCTTTGGGAATCAAGTGAAAAATACGGTTCCTGTGTTAGTAGGGATTATGATTGGATGCTACTTAACAGGAGTCGAAGCAGCAAGTACGAGTGCACTCGTGGCTGCTATCTTTGGAACAACTCTTGCGCCTGTCAGTGGGTATTATGGACCAGTTGCTGGGATGATTGCTGGGTTCGTTCATATTACATTGGTAAGTCACGTAGTTGTAATGCATGGGGGATTAAACCTTTACAACAATGGATTCGCGGGGGGGTTCGTTGCAGCGGTTCTCGTACCAATTTTTGAAATTTTTGAAGGAATTCGTCAAGATATCAAGGAAAGAAAGGCTGAGGCATAATGGCAACAGAAAAGGATTTTGTAAAACGTATCGTGAAGGAAATGGTCGATTATTATTTGTACCATGAATTGTATGATGTAACAGCGCATGTCGTGTATGTGCCGCATGAAAAAGCAACGATCACTTGTACAGCCCCTTATACAAAATTACCAGAAGACTTAGATTTGTTAGAGGCA
>CAJZJY010000181.1 GCA_916050055.1 uncultured Streptococcus sp. | reverse complement strand
AGTTGTTTCTGAATCGTGAACAAAGGTCCATTGTGTCTATAAAAAACAAAAAAAGCTAGGCAAAAATTCGCCTAGCTTTCTCGCTTTTAATTTTAGTGTTCTGAAGCACCACTTGTTGCATCAACTGCTTGTGCTTGAGCTGGAGCTGAATGTCCGCTATCTGAAGCACCACTTGTTGCATCTGATGCAGGAGCAGGAGCTGAGTGTCCGCTATTTGAAGCGCCACTTGTTGCGTCTGCTACAGGAGCAGCACCATTTGCGCTTACTAAACGTTGGCCAGTTGTTTGTAAGTACCAATCTAACCATGGTTTGAAGTCAAATACGATTTCGTTAATTCCAGCGTAAGAACCATCAGGATAGTACATTGCTTGGTAGTTGTGTACGTTGATGATTTCTGGCGGAGTGTTTGGAACGATTGTACGGAAGTAATCCACGTTACCTGCACGTAAGTTCGCAATGAGGTATTCCACATTTTTGAATGTACGTGGTGGGTGAACTGTTCCTAAACGGTTACCAGATTGAGCTGGCACACGTGGAGCCAACATTTTGTTTGCTGGTTTGTTGAAGTTATAGTACAAGAATTGGTTGTTGTCATCGGCATATGTTACTTCAAATGGTAATGCTTTTAAGAACATATCGATTTGGTCAACCGTTAATAAACCGTGGTCTAAGCGAACATAGTCGTTTCCTTGAGCAGCCCCAACGATTTCACTTGCTTTTTCAACCCATTCTGGATCATCTGGATCTACGCCTTGAACTGTTGTAGAGATTGGGTTTGTACAATCTAAATCTTCTGGCGGTGTTGGTAATGGTTTGCGTAACACTTTTACAACCTCCACATATTTCACGAAGTTTTCTAAGCATGAACGTAAGAACGCTACTGTTCCTTCGCTCTTAATGTTTCCTTCTTCGTCAAATGCTTCTTTTGCTTTTCCTAATAAGAATTCATTCCCTGGTAATACATATGCGTTTACCCCTGGAGCGTCCAAGATTTTACGTAAATGCACTTGCGCACGTGAAGTACCTTGGTCATAGTGAGAAGCTCCCATAATCATGACAGGTTTGTTTTCGAATGGGTGTAAGTTGAATGACATCCATTCTAATGTGCTCTTCAATGCAGCTGTGATTGTGTGGTTGTGTTCAGGTGTAGCGATAATCACACCATCTGCACGAATTAATTTGTTGTACATGTATTGTACTGGGAAACTCTTAGATTGATCTTCGTCTTGGTTGAACATTGGAATATCTTTAATTTCTAAGATTTCAAACTCGAATAAGTCACTGAATTTCTTTTCGATAAATTGTAATAATAAACGGTTATGCGAAAATTCCGCATTTGATCCTACGATACCAATAATTTTCATTTTCTACTGTCACTCCTTATTTTTTAGAACTGTCCCATGAGAAGTTTTTCGCTTCTTTTTCACGAGCTTCGTTTGCACGAACTAATTGTTTTGTAATTTCAATGAATAATAAGTAATCTTCGAAAATCTTTTCTAATTTTTCAGCAGTTGCTGTATCTTTTAAGTTACCTTCTTCGTCGAATGCTTGTAAGGCGTGACCTAATAAGAATTCATCACTAGGTAAAACGCGTGCTTTAATTTCTGGCGCGTTTAAGATTTGACGTAATTGACTTTGTGCACGTGAAGAACCTAATGTTCCGTAAGATGCTCCTGTAATCATGACAGGTTTGTTTAATAATGGATAGATACCATAAGATAACCATGCTAAGGCGTTCATTAATACAGCTGGGCATGAGTGGTCATATTCTGGTGTACTAATGATGACTCCATCCGCTGCAGCGATTTTATCTGCAATTGCTTGTGCTTCTTGTGGCACTACTTTTGGAGTTGGTTTGTTGAACATTGGAATGTCTTTAATTTCGACTAGTTCAATTTCTGCCTGTTCTGAAAAATGTTTTTGAATGTATTGCAATAGTTGACGGTTTGTTGATTTTTTAGAGTTTGTTCCGACTAAACCGATTAATTTAACCATTTGAGTACTTCCTTTCGAGTAATTGAATCTTTGAAGCAAGTCCTGATGTGTAGAAGATACGATCATCTTCCAAAATCAACACAGCTTCGATGTTAGGGTGTTGTTCCACTTCGAATAAGATTTCGTGTGCTTTTTTTCCAAAGAGTCTAGTCGTCCATATCTCACAATCCACGGATTGCTTCGATACAATCGTCAGACTCGCAACGTCTGTTTCGGCTGGATATCCAGTATGAGGGTCCAAAATATGATGGTATTTCTTTCCATCCACTTCGAGTACCCGTTCGTAGACACCTGATGTCACAATCGATTCATCTTGAATCGGAAGAAGCGCCACATTTTCTCCACGCAGGAGTTTAGGGTTTTGAATCCCAATCCACCAATTCCCATCTTCATGATGAACAGCTGGCCCTAGTGTAAGAACATTCCCACCAAGATTAATGAGCGCAGAAGAGACTCCTTGCTCTTTTAGCTGCTCTATCACCAAGTCGGCAATATACCCTTTGGCAATACAACCAAGGTCGATTCGCATTCCTTCTTCCAACAGAAAAATCGTCTGACTGGCTTCATCCAGTTCGACTTTCGTTGCATCGGTCAGTTGCAGTTTGGCTTTAATTTCTTCATCCGTTGGTACTCGTGCATCACTAAAGCCTACGCGCCATGTTTGAACAACCGGGCCGATCAAGATATTCATCCGACTTCCCGCAGCTAAACTATTCTCCAGTCCCAATTTCACCAAATGAAAAATCTCTGGATGAACAGCGACCGCATGTTTCCCTGCTGCCAAGTTCACGGCCATCAGTTCTGAAGTTGGGTCATTCGCGCTAAAACGATGCTCATATCGCTTCAATTGCTCGAAAACTTCAGCCACTAAACGCTCGCCTTCTGGATGCGCAATTTTCAATTCGATGACGGT
>CAJZJY010000180.1 GCA_916050055.1 uncultured Streptococcus sp. | reverse complement strand
TTTCTTCTACCCATTCAACCGCTCGTTCAACACGTCCTGGAATATCATTTCCATGATTTCCCTCTTCCAACGTAAACTTGAAATCACCTGCTTGAAATTTCGGCTCATAAAAATCTTTTAATGCTATCGTATTAGAAGTTTGGGCTGCTGTTAAATTCGTAGCAGTCGTTCCTTCTTGGTCTCCCACACTCATGTACAATTTAGAATGAGCGGCTTTAAAGGGATGTTCTTTTAAATAGTCCAGAAAATCCGGATACCACAGCGACGAAGAGCAACTGAGGACAGTTCCGAATAAATCATTGTTCACCGCTGCGTACAGGCTGAATAATCCGCCTAGCGAATAACCACCGATAACTCTCTTTTCTGTGCTTGAGGAAAAACCATATTCACTCTCACAAAATGGAATCACATGTGTTGCGAAAAACGAAAGATGTTCTGCAGCTTTTCCACCGAAATCCATCGGCATGGTTTCAGATGCCTGCAGAGGCCAAGGTGTATAATCATCTGTTCGATTATTTGCATTTATGAGTACAAAATTGAGTGCAGGTTGATGTTTGCGAATCCAATGATTAAAAGACTCTTCGAATTGATCTCCATCTAAAAAATAAATGGTCGTAGCATCTTTGACATTGGAACGATAAACATATAGCTTCACTCCCTCAATTTTTTGTTGGATCCATACAGAATTTTTAACCATGGCGATTTCCTTTCTACTGCTTATTCTCCACTATTTTAACAGTTTTCTGAGCAGTTGATAAGTCCAAACGAAAAGACGCCAGCAATAATCACTGACGTCTTGTGTTATTACGTAATGAACAATCTTTTAAACAGTTTTTGGCAATTCCATTAATTTAATTATTCATCGTTTTAGTAAGTTGTTTTCGAACAAGTTTATTCGCCCATAACGATTACACGATATTTTCTTGTTCTTTCTCGTGTTTTATCAAAATCGGCAAAATAGACATATCCTGTTTTACCAATTCCTAATCGGCCATCCACTACTGCTAATGTCTCACTGGCACCGATAATAGTGGCTTTGATATGGGCGTCTCCATTCCAAAGGTAACTACGATCGCCATTAGGTAACCACTCTTCTGGATTTGGCCATGATTCCACTTCTTTATAATGTGCTTCACCAGGATACTTGTAACTTTGTGCATTTACATGAGGAGGAACAATATTTTCTAAAATTCGATTTAAATCTAATTGTAAGAAATCTACTCCAGCTTCATCTCGGTCATGTGTATCTTCTTCAAAGAAGATAGAACATGTAGTATGCGCTGTTACAACTGTACAAGTTCCAGATTTAATACCACTCTCTAAAATTGTATCTTTTACACTCTGAGTGATATCCACATAGGATACAACTTTTTCTTTTGTTTCTACTTTAAACTCTTTTTGAAATACACTCATGATTAACCCTCATTCATTACTTGATCAATAGCTTCTACCATCAATCTCAACATTTCTTTTGGATTTTCAGCTTTTACGATACCACTTGTGCAACCAGTTCCTTCTGCACCTAATTTAATAGTTCTATAGACATCCTTTTCATTCATAATTCCTGCGCCTTGCATCATAAGAATATTAGGATTTACTGACTTCACTTGTTCATTCGTTTTAACAATGTAAGAATCGTCACTCGTTTGTCCAGTACCAATTAGCTCAGTCGGTTCACAAAGCATAATTGTTGGTTCTAACATCGCGAGCATTTTAGCCTCTTGAATAGAATCTGCACATAGAACAGTAATCATTCCAAGTTCTTTTGCTTTATTTACTGATGCAACTACTTGAGATGTTGTTAATGGATGTTCAGCATGGTTTAAGAAAGTTGCTCTTGCTCCCGCGTTGTATAAAGATGCAGGTAACACAGCACCCATTCCTCTACCACAATCAATTCCGTCTAAATGCTGGGCAGTAACAATGATGTTTTTAGTTTCATTCGCTACTCTACTAATATCCGCATACGGACAAGTTACGAAAATACTAATTTCAGGAAAACGTTCTGCTAAACGGTCCGCTTCCTTAGCCAACTCTAGTAATTCATCACCAAATAAATATGACTTGGGATTGAAGATGAAGAATTTGTTTTTTACAGTTTTCATATTTCGCCTCCTAAATTATTTGGTTTCAAATACTTTATAGTAATGTTCAAGAGTATTTTCCATACCTTCTCTTGATAATTTAACAATATCGATATAGTTTTCAACTTGTCCATCAGCAACTGCTTTTGCACCAGAGTATATAAAATCACTATAAATGTTAATCTTTGAAATACCATGTGTTGCACAACGATTTAGGTTATCATCTCCAGAACCCGATCCACCATGCAATACTAATGGAACAGCAAGTGCTTCATCTAACTCTTCTAAACGTTCAAAGTTTAATTTTGGAGTACCTTTATACAAGCCATGAGAAGTACCAATTGAAACCGCTAATGAATCTACATTCGTTTCCTCAACAAATTTCTTAGCGTCTTCTACGCTAGTATATATTGATTTTACTTCTTCATTGTTTGACGCAGCATTTGCTCCGACAAAGCCAATTTCAGCTTCCACATCTACGCCTAATTGATGAGCGTATTCCACAACTTCTTTCGTTTTACGAACATTTTCTTCAAATGTATCTAAAGACGCATCGATCATCACTGAATTAAATCCAAGCTCAATAGCTCGTTTAATGAATTCTAAATCTTGTCCATGATCAAGATGTAATACGACTGGTGTTTTTGTTACTTCTTGGAAATAACGTCCAATCGCTGCAGCATCTTCTAAACTCAAATACTGAGAATGTACTTGCGCAAACGCTAAAATTAATGGTAATCCTAATTTTTCACTAGTCTCAGAATATGCTTTTGCGCAATTCCAATCGATCATATTAGCTGCAGGAACTGCATAATGTTCCTTTTTTGCT
>CAJZJY010000179.1 GCA_916050055.1 uncultured Streptococcus sp. | reverse complement strand
CTACGCAAGCGAGCTTTTCTACTATATACTATCATGAGACGCAAACCATGCACCTACTGCCATAAAGAACAATGCTATAAAATAAGGGATTCCTGGGATTTGCTGGAAAATCAAAATGGAGAAAAAAGCTGCGATAAATGGTGCTACGGCATAATACGCACTCGTTCGCGCTGCACCAAGCAATCGTTGGGCATGCACATAGAAGTAAATGCTGAGTCCATAAGAAACGACTCCAACAATCATCACTGCGAAAATACTCCACAAATTCTCGACTCGTTCACCAATGATAAACCCAATTCCAATAGAACCCATCCCGGAAAAGATTCCTTTTAACAAGACAATCTCTAACGGATCGCAAGAAGAGAGTTTTCGTGTACAGTTATTTTCCAGCCCCCAGAACACGGCCGCTAAGAGCACGAATAGAGAGCCATAGGAAAACTCAAAGCTCGAGAAATCTTCAAATGATAATATCGCGCTAGATGCCGTTACGAAAATAATTCCTAGCCATAACCGTTTGCTAATGCGTTCTTTGAAAGCAACCAGTGCAATGATAGCCGTCGCCACAATCTCAAAATTATTCAACAGAGAAGCGTTCGCCGCCGTAGTAGCACTCAGTCCGATAAGCATACAAATAGGCGCCGCAATATCTAACACAATCATCGCAATCGTATACGGAATTTCTGCTTTGGTTAAATGCAGCTCTGAAGACTCTACTTTCCGAACTTTACGAGAAAATGCAATGAGGCCCATTCCAACACCCGCACCTAAGTATAAAAATCCCGCCATTAACGTTGGTGGCATTTCTTTTAACAATAGCTTTGAGATTGGAGAGCTCACCGCATAGAGCATTGCCGCTAAAATTGCTAAGCTGATTCCCTTTCGCATTTCCTGTTTCATTCACTCACTCCTTGAATTCTGTCACTAAATAAAGTATATTTTGTACGATATCGAACACTTTGTTTCGTAATTGTACCCTGTCGATTTTTTTCAAAACAAGAATCAATTACACTATTCTGTCAGTTATCGAACATTTTAGAGAAATTGTATGGAGGAATATTATGGATAGACGACAACAAAAATCACGGAAAGCCATCTTTGACGCTTTTAGCACGCTACTGGGAACTAAACGCTATAGTAAAATTACCGTACAAGACATTATCGACACGGCCAACGTTGGTAGAAGTACATTCTACGCTCACTTTGAGACAAAAGATGAATTGCTTAATGCCATCTGCGCGGAAATCTTCGACCATATCTTCGAAAGCGTTCATGCAGAAGACTCTCCACACGCACAAGATCGAAGCCATGCATTGTCTGATAAATTGGAGCATTTACTCTGGCACTTACGCGAACAAAAAAGAGAAATCCGTGCCTTTCTTACAGACGATAATAGCGATTTGTTCTTGCGCTACTTTAAACAACACTTGGCCCTCCTCTTCGCTGACTTTGCCGACACAGCCAACAACAACGTTCCAAAAGCCTTCGCCACAAATCATTACGTAACGAGTTTTGCTGAGACGGTAAAATGGTGGTCTAATGAAGGAATGACGATACCCCCAGATGAATTGGTTGCCTATTATATGGAATTAATTCGCTAAACAAATAAGCTCGCCTGCACCACGCAAGCGAGCTTTTCTACTATATAAATAAAATTATTGGATTGGTCCTAAGAGAATATTCGCCCACGCATCATGCAACGACTCTTGGTCACTTGGTTGGAACAAGCCAGCCAACACGTCGCGGTATAAGCGAGATAATTCTGTACGGTTGAAGTATGAACTTCCGCCGCTCGCACGAACGATTTCTTCCACGGCTTTCTTTGATACTTCCACTGAACGGTTCTTAATAGAAGACAAGCGAGGCAACCAGATGAAGCTGTATTCTGTGCTTGCTTCAAGCGTGTCGCTCAATTCATTAATTTGCGGTTGAATGCCGTCTAGCATAATCGCCGCTTCCGCAATTCTCCAGCGAATGTTTTTATCGTTAGCATAAGGTGCATCATTCGATACAGAGTGACGTTTTTTTACTGTCTCTACTCCGATTTCTAGCGCACGTTTCCCGATACCAAAGTACGTTGCCGCTAGTAAAATCTCGAAGTACGCGAAAATACCGAATACCACTGGATCGAAGCTTGGCCCAGGAGCCACTTTCGTTAAAATTTGCTCTTCTGCCGCGAAGATGCCTTTTAACTCCACGCTGTTTGATTGCGTCGCACGCATGCCCATTGTATCCCAGTCGTCTTTTACGATAAACGTTTCTTGGTCCGGTGTTAAATACGCGAATACTGACAATGGTGATTCGCCTGTATTATCTTGCCCAAATGAAACCAACTTGTCGCAATATTTGCCCATTGATAAGAAGACTTTCTTGCCGTAGAAACGATACGCGCCACCCTCTTCCGGACGAGCCTCAGAAATCGAACCGAATAACACGCGGTCGTTCGATGGTTCAGAAATCCCAAACGCCAACAACTTGCCTTCTGCAGCATCGCGAAGGATTTGTTCTCCCTTCTTGTTGCCAAAACGAACCATGTGCTTGCCAAGGCCGACAATAATCTGGTGCATGTTCACCCCAAGCGCAGTCCCTGGAGCCGCCATCGCTAGACGCGTTTGTTCTTGCGCAATCTCTTTCAGCGACAAACCGAATCCACCGTACTCTTTTGGCACGAACGCCTTCAAGTAACCCGCTTCTTTTAGCGCTGCATAGTCTTCCGCAGGCCACGCATTCTCTTTGTCATAACGCGGTGCACGCTCATGAATTTCTTGTAATAACTCTTCCGATAAAAACATAAAAAGCCTCCTTAATGGTTGTACATCGTTAGTATACGATTAGGGGCGGGTGGATGGCAAACGTAAGATAATAATGGTAATCAATTTTTTCTACTCAAAAGTACATGAATTGTAAATACATACTTAATTCAATATTAG
>CAJZJY010000178.1 GCA_916050055.1 uncultured Streptococcus sp. | reverse complement strand
ATGAGTCTGCTTATGAAAAACTCTTATCAAACACTTCTCCAACACAAAACTAAATTTTGATGGATTCAGGCATGGCAGTTGCCAGGCCTTTTTGTGTGCATCTTAGTATTGAAGACGAAGGGATACCGCTCTTTTTAGTGTTCATAGGATTGTTTATTTGTTACACTGGTAATGACAAATTAGGAGGCATATTATGGCAAAACCAAAATTATTATTAGTAGACGGAAGCAGTTTAGCATTCCGCGCATTTTTCTCAATTTTAGATTTAAATCGTTTTAAAAATTCCAATGGCTTACATACGAATGCACTCTATTCATTTCACCGTATGTTTAAGTCCATTTTAGACTCTGAAAAACCGACTCATGTGTTAGTTGCATGGGATGCTGGGAAGACGACTTTCCGTACTGAAATGTATGCAGATTATAAAGGGGGACGTTCGAAAACTCCAGGTGAATTTATCGAACAAATGCCTTATTTTAATGTGCTTTTAGATGCATGGGGAATTCCTCATTACCGTCTAAACCAATACGAAGCCGATGATATTATCGGTACTCTTGCAAAACAAGGGGAAGCTGCAGGCTATGAAGTTGTGGTTCTTTCAGGAGATAAGGACTTAATTCAGCTTGCGGACAATAATATCACAGTAAAAATTACAACAAAAGGAGTGACGGAACTAGTTGAGTACACTCCTGAAGTGATTTTTGAAAAATATGGATTGACGCCTGAACAAATCATCGACATGAAGGGGTTAATGGGAGATTCTTCCGATAACTATCCTGGTGTTACTAAAGTCGGTGAGAAAACAGCAGTGAAACTTCTTCAAGAATTTGGCAGCGTAGAAGGAATCTATGAACATGTCGATGAAATGAAGAAGAGTAAGCTGAAAGAAAACTTAATCAACGATAAAGAGCTAGCTTTCTTAAGTAAGAAACTCGCACGTATCAATGTGGAGTCTCCGCTTGAAATCACGCTAGAGGATACACTTCGTAAGGAACAAGATGTAGATGCATTGATGGCGTTCTATAAGGAAATGAACTTCAATTCATTCCAATCGGACCTATTAAATACTGGTGCCACTGCTGTAGAAGAGGCTCCAAAAGCCGAGCGTCCAAACGTAACACGTGTGTCAGAGATTACTGAAGACATGCTTAAAGGCGTAACAAGTGTGCATTTTGAAACGCTTGAAGCGAACTATCATGTTGCGCAGGTGATTGCCGTTGCCTTTGGAAATGAAAAAGAAGTATTCGTGACTGATTTAGAGACGGCTGTTGCTTCAGAAGCATTCAAGAAATGGATGGCGGATGCATCAATCGAGAAACATTTATTTGATACAAAAGCAGCCAAAGTACTCGCTCATCGTTTTGGTCTTGTGTTAGAAGGTGCTAAATATGATGTGTCACTTCTTGCGTATCTAGTGGACACAAATGATATTGTGAAAGAGATTAGTGACGTGGCTCGTCGTGTCGATGTGACGATTCTTGCCAGTGACGAAGCCGTCTATGGCAAAGGCGTAAAAATCCAAATTCCTGAAGACGAAGAAGTTTGGAATCAGCATTTAGCAGCTAAAGTATATACGATTGCTGTGGCGCCTGAAAAACTATTGAAACGTCTTGAAGAAAATGAGCAAGCGCATCTTTATTGGGAAATGGAATTACCAGTGAGTGACATTTTAGCTCGTATGGAAATTCAAGGGATTCGTGTCGATAAAGAACGCCTAGTTGAAATGGGCGTAGAATTTGAAGCACGTCTAAAAGAAATCGAACAAGAAATTTACGAACTAGCTGGGGAAGAGTTTAATATTAATTCGACTAAACAACTCGGTGTTATCTTATTTGAAAAGATGGGCTTACCAGTTATCAAGAAGACGAAGACGGGCTATTCAACAGCGGTAGATGTTTTGGAGAAATTGGCGCACCAGGCTCCAATTGTAGAGTTGATTTTAGAATATCGTCAATTAGCCAAATTAAATTCAACGTATGTAGAAGGTCTGCAAGCCTATATTCAAGAAGACGGCAAGATTCATACGCGTTTTGTCCAAAACTTAACGCAAACAGGTCGTCTAAGCTCGGTGGATCCAAACTTACAAAATATTCCAATTCGTACACAAGAGGGCCGTCGTATTCGTTACGCGTTTTTACCAGAGCATGACGATTGGAAGATTCTCTCAAGCGACTATTCGCAAATTGAATTGCGTGTGTTAGCGCATATTGCCGGCGATAAACATATGATTGAAGCGTTCAAAAATAATGTCGACATTCATACCAATACGGCAATGCGTGTCTTTGGAATTACAAACCCAGACGATGTAACGAGTGAAATGCGTCGCCAAGCCAAAGCCGTAAACTTTGGGATTGTGTATGGAATTAGTGATTACGGGTTGTCACAAAACTTGAATATTTCCCGTAAGAGAGCTAAAGAATTTATCGACCGTTACTTGGAAGAGTTCCAAGGGGTAAAAGACTTTATGGAATCTGTGGTAAAAGAAGCGCGTGAGAAAGATTATGTGGAAACATTATTCCACCGTCGTCGCTACTTGCCGGATATTCATTCAAGTAACTTTAATTTACGTTCATTCGCAGAACGTACAGCGATGAACTCACCAATCCAAGGAAGTGCCGCAGATATCTTGAAGATGGCGATGATTGAATTGGACCGTGAAATGAGAGAACGTAAATTCAAAGCAAACCTATTATTGCAAGTGCACGATGAATTGATTTTCGAAGTGCCACAAGACGAATTAGAAAGCCTTCAAAGCTTAGTAGAAGAAGTCATGGAAAATGCCGTGAGCTTGAAAGTTCCACTACGAGCAGATAGTAATGTAGGGGATAACTGGTTTGAAGCAAAATAACTAAAAATAAAAATGGGCATCTCTTCTTAACGAATGTAAGTTAGGGATGTCCATTATGTTTTATCTTTTGAGTTTATAG
>CAJZJY010000177.1 GCA_916050055.1 uncultured Streptococcus sp. | reverse complement strand
ATTTCAGAAGGTAGATGAAGAGTGGTATGAATATAAGTTGATTTAGGGTAGTTGTAGATCATTTTATATATTTAAATACTGGTCCGTATTTTGTATATCAAAGAACATCAAATTGAAAATTAACTCATTAAAAACATATAAAGGAGTACGATTAGTGAAAGCATTAATTGTTTTAGATTGTCAAAAAGGAATGTTAGCTAGAGGGGATTTTGACCTGCTTAGAGAGAATATTTTGAAGTTACAAGAGATGTTTAAAGCCAGCGGGGATCTCATTATTCATACGCGTCATATTGATGAGAATGAAGAGAGTATTATTTACAATGGCGATGAACGAGGAGAGCTTGACGAAGAGCTTTCTGCGGATGCGGATTTTATCGTAGAAAAAGACTCGCCAAATATTTTCCAGAGCGAAGAGTTGAAGGCAATTCTTGCGAACCATCCGGTCGATGAAGTGGTAATTACGGGACTGAACGCGGAATATTGCTGCTTATTTACTGCCATTATCGCGTCAGACAGAGGCTATAAGGTGACTTATATTGAAGATGCAACGGGAAGCGTTAATGACGGCGACACTTATGAAATGCCAGGGCTAGACCTTGTTGATTTCGTTGGCTGCGTCTTGGATTGGTCTGGGCAAGTCGAGGTGCTATACTTCGATGAGTTCAAATAGAGAGGGTAACAGTAGAATTTGATGGAAGCAGGCAAAGTGAAATTTGCCTGCTTCTTTTTTATAGGATATGCATTTTGCCATTGAAGCGGCCAAGGGAACGTGAGATAATGGGCTAAGACAGTCATTTTTGATTAAAGATATAAATAATTTTGTAACCGTAATCATATACGAGTTGCGACTTTGGAGGAACGATATGGATTATCAAGCAGTACGAAAAAAATATACGCTCTATACGAGAGCCACGGGAATTTTGACAATGCTCCTCATTCTTTGCGTCACGTTCGCAGTCAGTGACATTCCGATGAGAACAGGGGGCGTTCTTGTGATTATTGCCGGGTTAGCCCTTGCCATCTATGTGATTAATAAATGGTATTTAAGCACTGTGGCGAAATTGCTGCATGTGGATTTGGATTTTGCATCGTGGGAACAATATATCGAGACGAATAAAGAGGCCAAAAGAGCGGTCCTCCGATTAGACGCGGAAACGTCGGAAGTGTCCTTGGCGTACATGACAGGGGACTTCGAGACGGCGATTCGAAAGGCCAAAGAAATCTTGAGTCGGGACGGACTTCAAGCGCAATATCGAAACGTATTGCAAAGCTACCTGATTCGTTCGGTTGTGTTGAGTCAGCCGGAGTTGAGCCGAGAAGAGCTGGAGGAGATGATTGGGGAACTGACAATCACAGACCCTACGCTGGCCGAAAAGACGCAAAAAATGAGTGTGGCTCTCTATGACTTAACCATCGCGCACGAGAGCAACGACTACTTCGAAACGTTAACGAACGAATACAAGTACCCACAGCTAGAAATCATCTACTACAAGGCGGTGAATGCTGCGATTAAAGGTGATACGGTGCGTGCCCGCGAGCTACTTAGCCAGTTGGACGGCGAAGATGAGAGATTGTATGTCGTGAGGATGGGGAAAGAACTTTTAGAAAGAACTGTATAAATGATTACCAATAGTTAAAGGAGAAACCTATGAATGAGTTTAAAATAGTCTTAGATGAAAATTTCGGGACATATGTAACTATTCCAGAAGCAAGTAGAAAAGTATGGTTAGAGGTATCAGATGATTTAGAAATATCTGAATTCGCAACGAATCTTCCAAACAGTTATGAAAGCAAAATACATGAGTTACTAGAAAAATCAGAAGTTTGGTTTCATAAAGCAGAAGAGAAAGTCTTTCAAGAGTTTGGTGAAAAAATACCTTTAGAATTACTTGGAATACATTTGTTATCCGAAGATCACGAACCAGATTTTATTTTTGGACTTGTGTTTGGTTCTCCTAGAGAATCGGAGCATGGAATTGGCTTGAAAATGTCATTAAATACAATGGATATTATTGATTATGGAGATGCAGAAGTTGCTTATTTTTAATATTTGCATAGTCATTATCTATTAACAACAACAAACCGGAGCCCTGTAAAGGGCTCCGGCCTTTTTATTTAGCAACTGCCTTCTTGTAGTACATCTCTAACCCCAGCGCTGCGACTAGTAGCACCGCACCGACTGGTAAGTAGAGGGTTGGGTAGATGGAGCTGGTTCCGTAGATGTCGAAGACACCTTTGAGAAAGCTGCCGAAGATGAAGGTGAGGACACCCATCTTGTAGGCTGCTTGTGCGTCTTCTGATTCTAAGAAAGTTTTCCCGGTCATTTTTGCTATGAGATTTGGCACCACTCCAAGCACGAGTGGAATCATAAAGAGTAAGTACATAAATGGGGAGTAGACTTGGTGGCTGAAGAATTCATACACCGTTCCAACGACCAGTGTCACCACCGTTGCGACGGTGTAGAATGTCAGTCCTGTTTTCTTTTTATAAGTAGACAATGTCACTCACCTCTCTTTCTTCGATATTTCGACCGTTTGTTGTCGGTTTGTTAATGATTTGTCCGTTAAAATACATGGTTGATGATCCGCCACCGTCTAAGTTATAGGCGGTAGTGACGTTTAATTCTTTCATAAATTCAGCTAATTGTTTCAACGATAATCCTTGGCTTTCGCTTGTACGTCCGTCTGACACTACGAATACATAAGTACTGTCGTCGACGAATCCGATGGCGGTACGCGGGTTGCTCGCCATGGCTTTCCCAACCTCGTCAGAGCTGTCTACGGCCACTTGTCCGTTTTCAATCAACGCTGGTCCAAATGACAAGACTTGCATCGCGCCGTTATCGACTAACTGTTGGGCGGTGATGTCGCCTTCTTTGATGATGCCGAAGCTTCCGTCTTTGTAGATGACTAAATCCTCTTGGCTAGCATTCTG
>CAJZJY010000176.1 GCA_916050055.1 uncultured Streptococcus sp. | reverse complement strand
AGAATCAGGTCTGAGATTCCAAGCGCGTATACAAGGGACGTATCTTTGACAAGGCTCATGATTTCATTGAAGACACTTGGCAAGACAATCTTCGTCACTTGTGGAAGAACGATATAGCGAATCGTTGCTCCCGGCGTGAATTTCAACACTTTCGCCGCCTCATACTGCCCTTTTGGAATCGTATCGATCCCTCCGCGGAAAATCTCCGCAAAGTACGCTGCATAGTTGAGCGTGAAGGCAATGAGCGCTGCCGGTAGTCGGTCTAGACGAATGCCGACACTTGGCAAGACGTAATAAATAAAAATGAGTTGTAATAACAGAGGCGTCCCTCTCATCACCCAGATGTAGATGTGGATGAACCAGTTGAGTGGCTTCCATTTCAGTTGCATCGCAAAGGCAATGAGAATGCCCAGCGGAATCGAGAAGATGAGCACGAGTGCGAACACTTCTAATGTCGTCACTGCTCCATGTAATAAGCTAGGTAAAATTTCGAGTGAATAGGACAAATAAAGGACCTCCGTTTTGTTGATTGATGCAATCAAGTATAGCACAATTTATTTATTAAAAAAAGATTAAAAACTGAAAAAGAACGGTCTCATTTTCAAGTGGCTTCCATTCTTTCAAAACAAGCAAAAACCGCAACTGGATTCGCTCCAATTGCGGTTTGTTTTTGTTATTCAATGACGCCTTGTTCCCTCTTTCGGCGCTCTTTCAATAAGTCTTTGACCGAGATGAGGACCACGGCAGCTAGAATCATCGCCATGCCGACAAAGTCAATTGCAAAGAAATGCTCATTCATGATAAGGAAAGCGAAGAATACCGCAGAAATCGGTTCGACGGCAGCAATCAAACTACTCTTCACCGGTCCGATATAGCTCGTTCCTTTTAAAAACATCGTGTACGAAATAATCGTTCCAATGAGGATAATGCCTACGAGAGAAGCAATGATATCCGGGCTATATGTGATGTCCAGCGTTGTCAGACCGCTCATCGGAAAGAGAATCACCCCGGCAATGACCATCCCTACTCCAATCACGGTTAGACTCCCGTACTCTTGAATGAGTTTAATCGGAAGCATGATGTAGATGGCATACGTAAATCCGCTAAAAATTCCCCAGAAGAGCCCGAGTGGCGTGACACTCAGTTGATTGAGTTGCCCATGTGTGGCAATGATGAACGTTCCGAGAATTGCTAGGACAATCGACATCACTTCAGACGCAGTCGGTGTCGTGCGATTTTTCAAGCACATGTACACCAGAATAATCACTGGGCAGAGATACTGCAAGACGGTCGCGGTACCGGCATTACTGAGGTGAATCGCCTCAAGGTAAGTAAACTGGTTCATGAAGAGCCCGATAAACGCAAAGAGCGTAATCTTGGCGTAGTTCTTCTTTTCCTTGAAGAAGGCGACGAGTTGCCCCCGGGTGAACGCGTAGCTCATCGCAAGAAGACACACCCCAGAGATAACGAGACGTAGGTCGGTCAAGGCAAGCACGCCCATCCCGTGTGCCATCAAGTATTGACCACACGCGCCACTCATCCCCCAGGCAATCCCGGCAAAGAGCGTCATCAAGGTTCCTTTAATGATTTGATTTTTTGGTTGGTTTTGTTGTTCTGTTGTTTTCATACTCTCGTATTATAGCACATCTACTAGCGTTTCTTCACGAGTTCAAGTGTTCCATTTTCAGATTTTCCATAGATTCACGATTTCAGTTGCCTGAAGCGATTCGTTTATTGCAGTTCCATTTTATTCCTGTGACAAAAGTGTGAATTTTATTTTAGGAAATTGCGCGCTTCTCTCTTTTTTGATACACTTAAAAAGGACAAATTTAACCAAGGAGGTCTTTATGAAACTTACAGGTAAAGTCACACTCTTAACGGCTGCCCTATTTGCCCTTTCGGCACATGCGGTTGCTGCAGAGACGACACAAACCGAAACGACCGTTCAACCAACGACAGAAACAACAACGACTGCGGAAGGGACTCTTCCAAAAGATTCTAAAAACGACGTCGATATTCGTGTGTATAAGCCAGGTGAAGAACCAAAATACACTGGTCTTTACAAAGCAGACGGCGAAACGTACTACCAAGTGGACAGTAAGCCAATCACGAATACATGGAAATGGCACGGAGGCCGCTGGTACTACTTTGGGGCAGATGGAAAGATGTTAAAATCAACCGTTACTCCAGATGGCTATCTTGTGGACATCGAAGGAATGCTCGTTAGTCCAGGCTGGAGCTACCAAGGTGGTAAATGGTACTATGCCCTCTCTGGCGGAAAAGTATTCCGTGGCGACTGGAAGAAAATCGGTGGCGTTTGGTACGCATTCCACGATAATGGTGTGATGTACTCTCACGAATGGAGCGGCAACTACTTTCTAAAATCAGACGGTGCGATGGCCGACAACGAATGGGTTTTCGACAGAAACTACAATAGCTGGTTCTATATTAAGCCAGGTGGTGCTTATGCGCGTAATGAATGGAAAGGTGACTACTACTTAAAAGGTGGCGGCTATATGGCCAAGTCCGAATTTATTTACGACAGCAAGTACCAAGCCACTTATTATCTCGATGCATCTGGTAAATACGTCCGCGATCAATGGAGGGAAATCGACGGTAAATGGTATCACTTCCGCAAATATGGGGAAATGGATACGAGCAAATGGATTGGCTCTTACTACGTCAAATCTGACGGTGCGATGGCCGCAAGTGAACTCGTCTACGACTCTACGTATAATAGTTCTTTCTACTTTGACGAAAATGGGAAATACCTAAACAAACAATGGAAAGAAATCGACGGCGACTGGTACTACTTTAAAGACGGTGGCTACATAGCCAAAAATGAATGGGTCGGCTCTTACTTTATAAAAGGTAATGGACGTATGGCGAAAAACGAAATGCAATACGACCAATCGACTGGTTCTTCATACTATTTCA
>CAJZJY010000175.1 GCA_916050055.1 uncultured Streptococcus sp. | reverse complement strand
CAATAATAAGAAATACTAAGGATTTTCCCGTTGTGGAGAATCCTTTTTCTTTTGGTTTTAAATATGTGATTTAGTTCACAAAGTTATAAATGAACATACAAGTTTTCATGCTCGAAAAGACTCACTCTTCTGTTTTATTACAGCGTTTTATGATACAATGAAACTGTATTTTTATGGTTATTTTTAGTAGAAAGGGTGTTTGAATGGAAGAACTATATCCAAATTTAGTTCCACCACAAAATATTGAGGCAGAAGAAGCCGTTCTTGGGTCTATTCTTCTTGCAAGTGACTCGATTATTTCGGTTATGGAATTTTTGACACCGGAAGATTTTTATCGTGTTTCTCATCAATTAATTTTTGCGGCAATGATTGAATTAAATCAAAACAATATCGATATTGACGCAATCACCGTTTCAGAGATTTTAAGACAAAAGAATCAAATGGAGAATATTGGTGGAGAAGTAACGTTAATCGAACTTCTTGATAAAGTGCCAACAGCAGCCAACGTAGAGTACTATACGCAAATCGTGTTAGAAAAATCTACGCGCCGTAAATTAATTAAAACTTCGACAAATATTGTAAAAACTGCTTACCAAGAGGATGAACCAATTGCTAACGTTTTGGATAATGCTGAAAAGGATATTCTTTCAGTATCGGAAGGACGTAATAAAGCAGGATTCATTCCAATTAGTACGGTTCTTCGTACCGCTTATGAAAGCTTAGAAGAGCGTGCGAAAAACAATGGTGAAGTGACAGGGATTGCAACAGGGTATATCGGCTTAGACAGAATGACGTCAGGGCTACATGCGGATGAGTTAATCATCTTAGCGGCTCGTCCATCTGTTGGTAAAACGGCCTTTGTATTGAATATTGCAAAGAATGTTGCCGTGAACCTGAACGAAACGGTAGCCATCTTCAGTCTTGAAATGGGTGCTGAGTCCCTAGTAGAGCGTATTATCTGCTCTCATGCCAGCATTAACGCAGGACATTTGAAGACAGGTAAATTAACGCCTGAAGAATATACACAATATTTCGTTGCAACCGGAGCATTATCTGAAGCACCAATTTTTATTGATGATACTCCAGGGATTCGTGTTGCTGAGATCCGTGCAAAATGTCGTCGCTTAAAACAAGAGCGTAATAATCTTGGGCTAGTCGTCATCGACTACTTGCAGTTGATTGAAGGAAACGGAAAAGAGAGTCGTCAACAAGAGGTTTCTGAAATCTCTCGTAACTTGAAGAAATTAGCGAAGGAATTAAAAGTTCCTGTTATCGCACTTTCGCAATTATCGCGTGGTGTGGAACAACGTCAAGATAAACGACCAATCATGTCAGATATTCGTGAATCTGGATCTATCGAGCAAGATGCGGATATCGTAGCATTCTTATATCGTGATGATTACTATCGTCAAGAGCCAGATGAGAATGGACATGTGCTAGAAGTGGAACCAAATAGTACCATTGAAGTCATTATCGAGAAAAACCGTAGCGGTCCTCGTGGAACGGTTGAATTGAACTTCATGAAAGAATTTAATAAATTTACAAATCTTGTGCCGGATGGAGTCGAGCAAAACGCTCCAATGGCCTAATCACAGACATTTAAATGAATAATACAAAGAAGAGGTGCGTCAAATGTCATCAGTAGTAGTAGTAGGAACACAATGGGGAGACGAAGGTAAAGGAAAAATTACAGACTTCCTAAGTGAAAACGCAGAAGTCATTGCCCGCTATCAAGGGGGAGACAATGCAGGACATACGATTCAATTCAATGGAGTGACTTATAAACTTCACTTAATTCCATCAGGGATTTTTTCACCAGAGAAAATCAGCGTGATTGGAAACGGTGTTGTATTAAATCCAAAATCTCTTATCACAGAACTTGCGTATTTACACGAAAAAAATGTGACTACTGATAACTTACGTATTTCAGACCGCGCGCATGTCATCTTGCCATACCATATTCGCTTAGACCAATTACAAGAAGAAGCTAAAGGCGACAACAAAATTGGGACAACGAATAAAGGGATTGGACCTTGCTACATGGATAAAGCAGCGCGTGTTGGAATTCGTGTGGCAGACTTATTGGACCGTGAAGTCTTTGCGGAACGTCTAAGAATCAACTTAGCCGAAAAAAATCGCCTCTTTACTAAAATGTACGATGCAGAACCAATCGAATTCTATGATATTTTTGAAGAGTACTACGAATATGGTCAACAAATGAAACAATACGTTTGCGACACTTCAGTAATTTTAAATGATGCATTAGACCAAGGGAAACGTGTATTATTCGAAGGGGCACAAGGGGTTATGTTGGATATCGACCAAGGTACTTATCCATTCGTAACATCTTCAAACCCAGTTGCTGGTGGGGTAACGATTGGTAGCGGTGTTGGACCTTCAAAAATTAATAAAGTCGTTGGGGTATGTAAAGCGTACACTTCTCGTGTAGGGGATGGACCTTTCCCAACAGAATTATTCGATGAAATCGGCTCACGTATTCGTGAAGTCGGACGCGAATACGGTACAACAACTGGACGTCCAAGACGTGTTGGTTGGTTCGATAGCGTTGTAATGCGTCACTCTAAACGTGTATCAGGCATTACGAACTTAAGCTTAAACAGTATCGATGTTTTAACAGGTTTAGAGACAGTTAAAATCTGTGTAGCTTACCGTAAACCAAATGGAGAAGAAATTTCTCACTACCCAGCAAGCCTAGTAGAACTAGGACAATGCGAACCTGTGTATGAAGAATTACCAGGTTGGAGCGAAGATATTACAGGTTGCCGTTCACTCGAAGAGCTTCCTGAAAATGCACGCAACTATGTTCGTCGTATTTCAGAATTAGTCGGCGTACGTATTTCTACATTCAGTGTAGGACCAGATAGAGAACAAACCAACATTTTAGAAAGTGTTTGGGCATAAAAAAAGTAATAGAGTAAAGGAGGATTTATATGAAAAAAATCCTAGTTGTAGATGATGAGAA
>CAJZJY010000174.1 GCA_916050055.1 uncultured Streptococcus sp. | reverse complement strand
ACCCAAGCTTACTGTTAGCCGATGAACCAACAGGGGCGTTGGACTCAAAATCAGCCAGCAATACATTAGACTTATTCGACAAAATCAATCAAAACGGACAAACGATTTTAATGGTAACACACAGTACCGTTGCCGCAAGTCGTGCCAAACGCGTTCTTTTCATTAAAGACGGTTTAATATACAACCAATTATACCGTGAAGGAAGAACGGATCAACAAATGTTTGAATTAATCTCAGAAACATTAACTGCGATGGCAAACAGAGGTGAGGAACATGTTTAATCTACTGCGTTCCATGGCGATTACGAACTTACGTAAGAACCGTGCTCTCTATGTACCATTTGCACTCGCAACTGTTATGGTAACGGTGGTGCTATATGTAACGAACGCCCTTGCTGCAACGCCGGAGTTCGCTCATCTAGAAGGTGGGTCAGCGATGGCCAAAACACTTAGCTTAGGGTTCGTGATCGTTCAAATCGTCTCCCTTGTGGTTGTGCTTTATGCGAATGCCTTCGTAATGAAAAACCGTGCGAAAGAATTCGGTTTATACGGCATTCTTGGTCTTGACCGTAAGAATATTCAATTGCTCAGCTTTATTGAGTTATTTGTCTTTGCCATTTTAAGCATTGGTGTTGGGTTAATCCTCGGTGTGATTTTCCATGCGGCATCGTTTGCGATTTTATTGAAACTCATTCAATATGATATCGGTATTAAATATTCCTTCCAATTCGGAAGTATTATTGCTGTTCTGTTAACGATGGCTGCTATCTTCGTTCTTGTGTTCTTTTTAAATGCAACGAAGATTTATATGAGCCGTCCGCTTGAATTATTAAAAGAAAAGAAAAAAGGGGAGAAGAAAGGCCGCGCTGTTACCGTTCGTGCCATCATCGGTCTTGGGATTCTTGGTAGTGCCTACTATATGTCACAATCCATCGAGTCTCCTGTTAAAGCTCTCTTATACTTCTTCTTAGCCGTATTATTAGTAGTCATTGCGACTTACATTTTATTCGACGCTGGTTCGATTGCACTTCTATCCATCTTACAAAAGAATAAGAAGTTGTTCTATCAACCAACAAACTTTATTTCGATTTCAAACTTGCAATTCCGTATGCGTAAAAATGCTGCTGGACTTGCCAGCGTGTGTATCCTTTCTACAATGGTACTTGTTACAATGGCGACAACCGTAGCACTTCAACGTGGGACAACAGCCAGACTCGATAGCAGCTATCCAACAGATTACTCTGCAGTTGCTTACTTTGTTTTAGAAAAGGATATGGATCAATATCCTCCAATCGTTCAAAAGATTAAGGAACAAACGAAAGGTCAATTGAAAGACGAGAAGACATTTTTAAACGTGCTTCGTTTTGGACAACGTACGGAGAATGGATTCGACTTTGCGAATGTGAACTCAGGAGATAGTCCTGCAGCGATGTTCACCCTTGTTTCTGTGGACCAATATAATAAGATGTTTGGGACGAACTACACGGTTGGCGAAAAGGAAATGATTGTCGGCCATATTAAAGGGGACGTTAAACAAATTTCGGAAGTAAAGACGTATTCGGTGGTGTATAACGCGACGATTACCGTTAAAGAAATGATTGATGGGACTCCATACGCGAAAGTGATGCCACAACTACCATATGTGGCAGACAATCAGTATGTAGGGATTGTAAAAGATCCATTGCAATACTTAAACCCAGTGGCAGGTCAAGCGATGTATTACTTTACTTGGAATACGAATACACCGTTTGAGTTACGTGACGCTGAATGGGCTGCGTATAAGAATGTGAAGAGTCAATACAAGGCAGATGCGATGGCGTTAAGCAGTAAGAATGAAGAGGCTAAAACGCTATATGCCTTCATGGGAAGCTTGCTCTTAGTGGGTGCACTTCTTTCCATCGCATTCTTCATCGGTGCAGTTCTTGTCATTTACTACAAACAAATTTCTGAAGGGTACGAAGACCGTGACCGTTTCGTTATCCTACAAAAACTCGGTATCGATCAAAAGACGATCAAGAAGTCTATCAACCGTCAAGTATTGATTGTATTCTTCTTACCGCTTGTTTCAGCGTTTATCCATACAGCGTTTGCCTTCAAGATGTATCGTAAGATTATCGAACTCTTCGGTGTTGATGGCAGCGTAACATTAAACGCGACAATTGTGATTGGTGCGATTTTCGTAGTCGTATATCTCATCGTGTACCAAATCACTTCACGTAGTTACTACAGAATTATTAAACGTTAATCAATTTCAACTCCAAAAGAGGTTTCCGTGCGAAGCCTCTTTTTTTGTACTTTTTTACAAAGTGACAAAAATGTAAGAAACGGGAATAAATGATAGGATAGTGTCATGATTTCCCTTTACGAGTGGACTATACTAAGGTCAACAAATGAAAGTAAAGGGTGAAAACAATGACATTATTAGATGTACAACATTTACAAAAGAAATATCAAACGCGCTTTGGGGCTGCTGAGGTGACGGCGCTAAAAGACATCAGCTTCTCTGTTGAAGAAGGTGAATACGTAGCCGTGATGGGGGAATCAGGTTCAGGAAAAACAACGCTCTTAAATATTTTAGCGACTCTCGACCGACCAACTGCTGGTTCTGTCTTTTTAAACGGAGAAAATATTCAAAATATCTCTTCTAAAGTTCTTACAGAATTCCGCCGCGACCATTTAGGATTCGTGTTCCAAGACTTCAACCTATTAGAAACTCTATCAGTCTATGATAATATGGTGTTGCCGCTTGTGTTGGCTCGCCGTCCAATTTCAGAAATGAAGCAAAAGGTTGAACCGATTGCGCAAATGCTAGGGATTAAAGACTTACTGAAGAAATATCCTTATGAACTCTCAGGTGGGCAACAACAACGTGTGGCGATTGGCCGTGCGATGATTACAGATCCAAGCCTCCTCTTAGCCGATGAACCAACAGGGGCATTGGACTCAAAATCAGCAAGTAATACTCTCGATTTATTTGATAAAATTAATCGAA
>CAJZJY010000173.1 GCA_916050055.1 uncultured Streptococcus sp. | reverse complement strand
AACTCACTATAATTTAGCACCATCTACATTAGATGAATTAACGATTACTGGAATGGATTCTGTTCGTTATTCACCTAAGAAAATTACTTTTGCAGTGGGACTTACGCAAGGGGTAATGCCACGCAATATTGATGAAACGGGACTACTAACGGACGATGAACGTGAACTATTCTCAAACCAACTTGATAGTGGACGTTTCTTAGCGCCTAAAACAGGCCAATTACAATCCGTTGAACCATTCGTGTTCTATCAATTACTCATGAGCGCAACAGAGCATCTTTATCTATCCTGTGCGATTTCAAAAGATGGTAAGGAACAACTCGTTTCAAATTTTGTTCTACGATTACTAAAACAGTTTGAAATTGAAGAAATCGATGGGTCACTAAACCGACAAAAACGTTTAGAACAAGGAGATTTCGTAGTTCCATTTGAACTCTTTACAACGCTACTATTCAAGATGAGAGAGAACAAGTTTAAAGAAACGAAAGAGATTGATATTTTATGGATCTTAATTCCGCATCTACTAAAAAATGACGCTGCATTAAGCGCTAACTACCATGCGTTACTAGCATCTGTCTTTAGATTAAATGTAGCAAGTAAATTACCACTTTCTCTTGCGCAAGAGCTTTATGGAAATCAATTGAATTTATCAACGTCTCAAATTGAGACTTACTATAAAGATCCATTTAGTCATTTCTTACAATATGGATTAAGACTGAAAGAACGCCAAGAATTCGAGCTTTCTCCAGCCAATACAGGAGAATACTTCCATGAGTTCTTTGATCAGTTTATTAAAGAATTGAATGCTCTTGGATTATCTCTAAGAGACTTAACGGTAGAGAAAAAGTTGGCTATTGAAAAAGACATCTTCAATCGAATGAAAGACAATCCAAAATTTGCGATTTTAGGCTCTTCTAGACGTTTAAACTTCGTCCAAGGATTGTTACACCAAACTCTTATGCAAACGACAAATGCGCTACAAAAACAAGCATTAGCGCTTGAGACAAAACCATGGATGACCGAAGTGGTATTCGGGACTTCTGGAAACTATCCAATTCACATTCCAATTGGTAAAAATCAGTCTATTCATTTACGCGGGAAGATTGACCGTATCGACTTACTACAGTCAAATAACGGAATTTATAACGGAATTATTGACTATAAGTCTTCTGAACAAAGATTCGAGATTGCAAAACTCATTGCTGGGGTTCAAATCCAACTATTAACGTATTTGAAAGTATCAGAAGAAATTATTCGCAGTGAAAAAGGCGTAATTCCAACGCCACTCGAGGCAAGCTATATCCATGTCCATAATCCAAAATTCAGCATTAAAGAAGTGCCAACGGAAGATAAGTTTATGCAAGAATGGACTAAATCCTTTAAACATCGTGGATTAATCAACTCTGATGAAATTGCTAGACTTAATCCGGAACTTGTTGAGACGAGTACATCGAACGTCTTGAATGTTGCCCTGAAAAAAGATGGTGGCATTAGTGCAATCTATAAAAATGGTGTGTATACAACAGAAGAATTGAAGTTATTCAAAGATTTCGTATGGGAAAAGATTCAAGAAGCAGGTCAAGGTATTTTATCTGGGGATATCACACTAGCTCCATATGAAGACTTTAAGCAATATGCGGATTCTGTATCCGGTAAATTTAGCAGCATTGCACAGTTCGATGCTACAAATACAGAAAATAGATATCGTACTCTTCCTAAATTTGAAAAAGAAGAGGGGATTGTATTTATTCAAGAGGAATTACAAGAGAAGAAAGGAGAGACAGAAGAATGATTCCAGAGAAACCAGAAGGATTACAAGCAACCCCTGATCAATGGAAAGCAATAGCTACTCGTGAGAACAATCTTCTTGTTTCTGCCTCAGCTGGTTCAGGGAAAACAAAAGTTCTTGTAGAACGTATTTTGATGCATATTCAAGAGGGTATCGACATTAATGAATTGCTAGTAGTGACATTTACAGAACTTGCAGCAAAGGAAATGAAGGAACGTCTTCGAAAAAAATTAGAAGAGTCAATTGAAAAATCTACAGATCAAGTTCTTCAACAACGTTTTGCGAAACAATTGCAACTCATTCCATCAGCCATGATTTCAACAATCCATAGTTTTTGTATGAAAGTAATTCGTCGATATTTCTATTTAGCAGGGATTGATCCAGTCTTTACGATGATGGATGAAATCGAAGGGCAACTATTGCAAGAAAAGGTCTGGAGAACTCTAGAAGAGGAGCTTCTTGAACATCCTGAATACGAAGAAGCATTTTCCACGTTCTCAAACGACCGTTCAGACGATGGCATTACCAATACTGTTTACCGTTTATATCAATATTCTCGTTCAAAAAGAGAACCTAAAACATGGTTATCCAATTTAACCGAGAACTATGCAGTTGGAAGTGATTATGCTTCAACACCTTTCGTTAAAACTTATGTCAAACCAGCATTAATCGAAGAGTTAAGTTACCTTGTTACTCAATACGATCAACTTCTTAAAGAGATCGAACTTCTTGGAGCTCCGAAGCATCAAGCGGTTTTAGAAGATGATTTAGACTTTGTAAAAACGGTTCTGGTGCATATCCAAGAGGAGTCTTATGTCTTTGCGTATCAAACATTTGAAGGTCGAAAATTCAAGAACTGGTCTACAGCTAAAGTGGATGAGGCTGTTAAAGAAAGCTTAGATGAGATTAAAGTAATTCGCGAAAGCTTGAAAAAAGACTTCCAAAAAATCAAAGAAGATTACTTTGCGATTTCTCCAGAAGTTCAGTTGCAGCAAATGACGAAAGTAAATCGTATTTTAGCGAAGCTCTCGGATATTGCAGTGATGTTTTATGACCGATTCCAAGATGAAAAACACCAGTTAAATAAGCTTGATTTCTCGGATTTAGAACATGATACTTTGAGAATTTTGACAAAATTAGATTCAAATGGTCAAAAGATTGCTTCAGAATATTATCAAAATCACTTTAAAGAAGTCATGGTAGATGA
>CAJZJY010000172.1 GCA_916050055.1 uncultured Streptococcus sp. | reverse complement strand
TTAGCATTAATATGAACACTCATTTTTTATTCTCCTTTTATGGGAAACCCCGTTATTGATATATGTACTATTCTACTATAAAACACAAGTAATGGGAACTTTAAACCGCTTATTTAAGCCTTTCTTAACAAGGAACGTACGTCCATTTCACAAAAAAGTCCTAAAAAGTGTGTTGGACAAAAGATGTTTTGCCTTCTATAATGAGAGTTATCGAAAGGAGCGTGAGTTCATGAAAGAAACCACTCTAAAAAAAGCTCGTAAAGTACAATCCATTAAGTCCGAAATCATCGGTGAAGTACTTAATGCAGTCACTCACGGCATCGGTGTCGCATTAGCGATCACTGCTCTTGTACTTCTCTTAATGAAGGCAGTAGCAGTCAATAACACCACTCAAATCATTGCATTTAGCGTTTATGGTGCTTCTTTAATCTTGTTATTTCTAGCATCGACACTCTACCATAGTTTTAAATTTACAAAAGCTGCAAAAGTATTCCAACGGATTGATCACTCTTCCATTTACTTATTAATCGCTGGGACCTATACTCCGTTCTGCTTGATTGGAATCGGAGGTCAACAAGGATTAACCTTCTGTATTGCTATCTGGGCCTTTGCGATTGGAGGCGTCATTATTGAGGCATTCTTCTTAGAGAAGTTCTCCAAAATATCTGTTTTTCTTTATTTAGCAATGGGCTGGGTATCCATTTTCACATTGAAACCTTTATATGAAAGCATGGGCTGGGGAGGCATTTTATACCTCTTCCTTGGTGGATTAAGTTACTCACTAGGAACAATTTTCTACAAGCGTAAATATCATAATTTCTATCATGTCGTTTGGCATCTCTTTGTACTAGCTGGAGCAATTTTTATGTTCCTAGCCGTTTTCAAATATTTATAATGATACGCAAAAAACATCTCTTAGATTGCTCTAAGAGATGTTTTTCGTTTGCTTTCAATTAGCATTGAATGTCATTTTTACATGAACCAGTTTCAACATATTCTTTTAAGTTTTCAAAACTTGTTTCAACCATGTTTAATACTGCTTCATCAGTGTAACTACCCATATGAGGTGTTAATAATACACGTGGGTACATTTCAACTAATTTGCGGATAGCAGGATTTGCGATTTCTTGACCACGTAAGTCTTTGAAGAATACTTCGCTTTCTCCTTCTAATACGTCTAAACCAACACCACGTAAGTGACCAGATTCTAAAGCTTCGATAATAGCATCGATATCTTGTAATTCACCACGAGCAGTGTTTACTAAGATAGCACCTGGTTTCATTTTGCTGATGAATTCTTTAGTGATTACTTTTCCGTTTGCTGGAATGTATGGAGCGTGAATTGAAATCACGTCTGATTTAGCTAATAACTCATCTAAAGGTACTTGAGTACAGATGTGGTCAACGCCTTCTTTAGGGAAAGCATCGTAAGCTAATACGTTAGCGCCTAAACCTTTGAATAATGTTGCAGTTGTTAAACCGATACGTCCGATACCAACAACCCCAACAGTACAGTTACGGATTTCTTTAGCAAACATTTGAGTGTCTACAGTGAAATCTTGTTGGCTTGTTTTTGCTGCAGTGTAAGCAACGTTACGTAATAATGTCATTGCTAATGTTACAGCTAATTCACTAATTGCGTTTGGAGAATAGAAAGGAACGTAACCTAATTTCATTCCTAATGATTTTGCGTATTCAGCATCGATGTGGTTTACACCAACTGTACGAGTTAAAACATACTCTACGCCTAATTCTTTATAGATATCTAAAGTTTCTTTGTTTGCCCAGCAGTTACCACGTAAGATAACAGCTTTGAAACCTTCTGCTTTGCGAGCAGTTTCTTCTGAATTTAAGTATTCTGGAATACATGTTAATTCGTATCCAAATTTTTTGTTTACTTGTTCGAAAATTGGTAATTCAACTTCACGAACACCATATGCTAAAACTTTCATTTTAAATCCTCCATTTTATATAAATTGAAAAGTAGACCGAAATTCGATCTACTTTTTTGGTTTATCCTACGCCTGGGAAAATAACAGATCCAACAACAATCCAGAAGACGATTGCGAATACTGCTAATACAGTTCCTAGTAATGAAGCATTACTTGCTAGTGCTGCTTCTTTATCGTATTTGATAGCGTAAGCCACTGCAACTGTTGCTGGTGGTGTAGCTAACATAATAAGAATACCTTTTGAAGCTTCAGGAGCCATTGGTAAGAATGGGCTAACTGCGAAGATCACTGCAACGAATACTGCAGGAACTAAGATTAATTTAACAACACTGTAGTACCAAACCATCTTATCTTTAACGGCTTCACCTAAAGAAATGTTTCCTAAAGTGATACCGATTGCTAACCATGCAAGTGGTGAGCTTAAGTCAGCTAAGTAAGTAATAGCTTTGAATAACCAAGGAGCTGTCTTATCGATACGTAAGAAAGCGTACATAACTTCTTTAGTTTCTTCACCAACTTTTACTTGTACAGCAACTTGTGGTAATGAAGCTTGGAAGATCCAGATTAATAATCCAGCAAATGTTGCAATAACGATGATGTTACCGAAAATCATTTTTAAGTTTTTCTTCTCGAATTTTAATCCGCTCATACGAATTAAACCGTAAGAGTATAAGAATACACGGTAAGCTAGATTAAAGATGTTCGCATATAAAGTACCAGTCGCTCCTAACAATCCGTTAATGATTGGAATGCCGAAGAAAGTTGTAGAACCGAAAGTTGTTAATACTGATAAAGTAGTTTTACGGTCACCTTTCTCCTTAATAAAGAATAATTCTCCTAAAAGAATTAAAATGACATAAGCGATAAAACCAAAAATAAATACGTTTAAACCAGTTGTGAATGTTTTGTCGTTAATGTCAACCATGAAGGCTTTGAACGCTAACGCAGGAATCGCAACTGAAAGTAAAACGTTAGATAAGACTTTACCACTGTTTGCATCAACAATGTTTTTCTTGCGGATGAAATAACCCACTAAGATAATTGAAATTGT
>CAJZJY010000171.1 GCA_916050055.1 uncultured Streptococcus sp. | reverse complement strand
ATTGCGGCGTATGAATATGCCGACTTAGAAGATGTCTTTAAGAAAGCCGAAGAAAAAGGCGAGGATCCATTTATCGTTATCTTAGATGGAGTGGAAGATCCGCATAACTTAGGAAGTATTTTACGAACAGCTGACGCAACAGGCGTTCACGGAATTATTATTCCAAAACGCCGTTCCGCTTCACTGACAGCGACCGTTGCGAAAGCCTCAACTGGAGCCATCGAGCATGTGCCGGTTGTTCGCGTGACGAATTTAACACAGACAATTGAACAATTGAAGGCTCGAGGCGTGTGGGTATTTGGAACCGACATGAACGGAACCGACTACCGCAAATGGAATACTAGCGGCCCTCTTGCAATCGTGATGGGGAACGAAGGAAAAGGCGTGTCTCGTATCGTGAAGGAAAGTGTGGACGAAATGGTGACCATTCCGATGGTCGGACATGTCCAAAGTCTGAACGCGAGCGTGGCAAGTGCCTTAATGATGTACGAAGTCTTCCGTAACCGTTCGTTATAGGAAACGGGGGATGCAGATTGAAAAAGCAACTGTACATTGTGGATGGCTATAATATGATTGGTGCTTGGCCAGAGCTTGTGGCATTGAAGAAGCAAGATGACTTAGAGAGCGCGAGGGATTTACTTATTCAACGGTGCTCGAATTTTCAGAAATTTGAAAATATCGAAGTCTGGATTGTCTTTGATGCGCAGTTTGTACCAGGCATTACCCAGTCATTTGATGAAGCCGAAGTCAAGGTGATTTTTACGGCTGAAGGGGAGACGGCGGATAGTTATATTGAGCGGACCGTATCAGAAATGAATATGCGTCTTGTTCAAGTATCTGTTGCGACCAGCGATTTGGCTGAACAGTGGCTCATTTTCCAAAAAGGAGCCCTGCGTAAATCCGCTAGAGATTTTTATAAGGAATTAGAAAGTAGTAGGGATAAACAAACGGAGATGGCACGAACTTTCCATCATAAAGGAAGTACGCGCCGAAATCCCTGGAGTGACGCACAAATGGCACTATTAAATCATTTGCGCTTCAGCTTGGGAGGCAGTGCAAAAAAGAAAAAATAGTGAATTAGTGCATTTTAAATACGCAAATTCACATTTTCTTCATAAATTGTGGTGTGTGATTTCATATTAATGATGTACAATCTGTGAAGAAAACTTATAATAATTATAATTTAGCTATAAAAAAGGAGTGAATGTCATGCATATCTTAATGATTGAAGATACAGAAGCAGTTTGCGAAATGATGGAGATGTTTTTTGAAAACGAAGGTTGGAAGGCAAGCTTCTACCACGATGGTAAAGAAGGTCTTGATGCGTTCTTAGAAAACCAAAACAGATGGGGCGTTGTCATCTTAGATGTGAACTTACCAAGTATGGATGGAATGCAAATTTGCCGTCAAATCCGCCAAGTGAACCAAAACGTTCCAATCGTAATGCTTACAGCACGCGATTCAGAAAGTGATCAAGTCATCGGTCTTGAAATTGGTGCGGATGACTACGTTGCAAAACCATTCAGTGCCGTAACAATCATGGCTCGTATTAAAGCATTATTACGTCGTACACAACGCGCTACTGTTGCAGACAACACATTTGCTTCAGAATTCGATGTTGAAACAGATCACGTGAAAATCAATACGAAGACACACGAAGCATTTATCGATGGCAAACAAATCGAAAACTTAACACCAAAAGAATTTGACTTATTAATGGTTATGGCGAAACATCAACGTCAAGTATTCACTCGTGAACACTTATTGACGAAGATTTGGGAAGATCCATTCTATGGTGACGAGCGTACCGTTGATGCTCACATTAAGAAGCTTCGCCAAAAAATCGAAGCGGTTGGCCCACACGTAATTCATACAGTTTGGGGCGTAGGATATAAATTTGACGATAGCGAGTTGTAATCCATGAAATACTTTTATCAGCAACTCTTCGGGTTCGTATCCGTGGTGCTGTTAACGATTGCTGCTTGTGGAATTCTTTTCTACAACGTAATGAGTAATAATGTGTATACACAGCGTTCTCAGCAATTGCAGTCGTATGCTAAAGGATTAATTGCGACTGATATGAGCGATGCGGATATTTATAAGTTGGGTACCATTTTACGCGAGGAAAATGTCAGTATAGCGATGTTTGATGAAAACAACGCGATGACCTATCCGTCTAGTAGTTTAGATACAAATTCTGCACTAACAGAGGATGAATTAAATCACTTAAAAAATGGTGCTGCGATTAACTTGAAGGAAGTTCAAATGAACTTTACCGGAGAAGCCGTAGATAACTTAATCACGGTATACTATCCCATTATTAAAAATGGACAGTATAAAGGATATGTGGCTTTAGCCAGTCCGATGAGTCGTATTCAAACCGAAGTACGCGAACTTCGTAATTCGATGTTTATTGCGTTTGGCGCTGCGATTATCATTGGAATTATGATGAGTTTTGTTTTTGCAAACTATCAAACACGTCGTATCAACAAGTTGCGTAAGGCGACTCATAAGATTTCGGAAGGGGACTTCGATGTTAAACTTCCTGTCGAAAGTCGAGACGAGTTTGACGACTTAATGAAAGACTTTAACAACATGGCGCATTCGCTCCGCGAGTCTGAAAGAGAGGTTGAGCGACAAGAAAATGTCCGCCGCCAATTTATGATGGACGTGGCGCACGAAATGCGTACACCATTGACAACCATGAATGGATTGCTCGATGGATTGAAATACAATATGGTGCCAGAGTCTCGTCGTGGCCGTTCGCTGGAACTGATTTCTAGTGAAACACAACGATTGATTCGCCTCGTTAACGAAAACCTCGACTACGAGAAGATTCGTTCGAACCAAATTGTATTAGTGCAACATCGTTTTGCAGGAATTGGAGCCATCCAAACCGTTGTAGAACAAATTCGTGAATTAGCGAAAGTAAAAAATAATACATTGCGCTATGAATGCGATAAAGACTTCAGCGTCTATGCCGACTATGACCGATTTGTCCAAATCTTGGT
>CAJZJY010000170.1 GCA_916050055.1 uncultured Streptococcus sp. | reverse complement strand
CGCTCTTTGAAGCTTGCTAGGGTTGAGACCTTAGGCTCAACCCGGTGTAGCCGTTATCATAACTATTACGAACCAAAGGTTCTAAAGTATTTTAATAGAAATTACTTCTGCACTTTCTTAAACTTCATTTGATAAACCAAATGAATTCCATTTTCTTTATAGACCTTCTCAGCAGTCATCGTAAGAATATCGCCATTGACCTCATAATGATAAGTAATTGGGACTTCTGTTGAAGAAATATAAAGTGGGAGAATTCCAAATAGATTTGGAACATCCGGGAAGACAATCGTTTTTGCGTTTGTGTCTAGAACGCCACCTTCTTGTTTTCCCTTGAAAATATAAGTTTCATCATTATAAGTTCCAGATAAGTCTTGGGACTTTTTAAAATTTTTTTGGGCAACAGCGGCAACGACTTTCGCTGCTTCTGCCTTGTCCTTAGCGACATCTTTATGTGTTTCAGCAAAGAACTCGAAGTATTTATTCATATCGGCCGTGTACGTAAGAGTCACCTTTGTTCCCTCGATGGTTAAAGTAGGAGAGACATCTTCGAAAGCCTCTGTTACTTTCAATCGGGTATACGCGTCCTTGTAAGTATATAAAAATGTACGTTCTAATGTATCTCTAAAGTCGATCGCTTGCCATTCACCTTCAAGAGCGACTGGTGCAGGAGCCTCAGTTGTGGTTTCAGCAGTTGTTTGTTGTTGCTGTTGTTCAGCGCATCCTGCAACAAATAGAAGAGTCAGAAGCGACATCGTCCATAGCGAAATTTTTTTCATCGTTTTCATCATTCCTCACTCCTTCTATTTAGACTCTTCCGTGTAGTTAAAGCGAAGACGCATCACAAGCTTCAAGCCTTTATCGTTTTTGCCTTCAGCTGATAGAGTCATTTGTTTTCCATCCACAGAATACTGATACGTGATGGCCTCTAGTGGATTCGTATTAGGTCCTAAGATAATTTTGCTTAGGAATGTTGGAGTTTCTGGGAAAGTGATGGTGTGATTATCTGGATCAATGGTTCCAGTCAGCGTATAGTCGTAAGCGTAGTTTGCTTCATCGAGTGTAATCTTTGTATGTTGAAGCGTCGCTACATAGGCTTTAAAGTCTTCTGTTTTCTGTTGTACGTATGTTTTGAAATCAGGAGTCTTCAGACCTAGGCCTTTATATTGATCTTCATAAATGCGCAGATAATCAAAACGATACTTCAATTCAACCGTCTTGTCTTTAATTGTCATCGTCATTTTTACAATATCTAAGTCATCTAACATATATGCTGCAGCGCGGGGCTCGATATTTGTTGCAAGGAAAACCTTTTGCAACGCCGATTGTTGTTCGGTCCATAACCACGTTCCTTGTTGGTCTTTAGTTAAATCTTGTGGAGCTTTAGGTCCTTGTTGTGTAGATGACTGACATCCTGCAATAAGCAGTAGGCTGGCAATCGCCAACAATCCTAACATCATCTTCTTAATTTTATTAAACATAAACGTGCCTCCTAAAGTTGGTTACCTTTATTCTAACATTAAATGGAATCATTATAAAGTGAAATTTTGAGCGAAGTCTCATTTGAACGGTGGGCATAATGAAAAGAGGAAAAGTCTTCAGCACAGATTGAGTAGTGTTGGAGATTCTTAAGAAAAATTGTGTGAGGAAGAATTTTTTAAGTCTATTAAAATACAAAGAACCTTTGGGTAATAGCCATGATAACCGCGACAAACAAGCAATGTGAATTAGATCGAGTTAAAGTTTTAACTTTTACCCGCTCTTTGAAGCTTGCTAGGGTTGAGACCTTAGACTCAACCCGGTGTAGCAGTTATCATAACTATTACAAACCAAAGGTTCTAGAGTATTTTAATAGAGCACTTAAAAGCATTTATTTAGCTGTCTTATAGAAGTTGCGTAGACCAGTAACAATCCCTTCAACGAGTTTGTTTTGGTATTTATCATCTTCTCCGAAAATTAAAAAGCCCCATTCGATGAATGAGACTTTTTAAGGATGCTATAAGTAGGACGATTAACGTCCGAACCACACGCTCATATCCACATTTCCAAGACCTGTGACAAATTCCTTGTCGGTATATTGCCAGCCCCAGCTTGGTTGACTGTATGGAAGTTGGTAGGTGAGCTGTGGAGTATAGGCCGCAACCCAGTCTACGTATTTTAAGATTTCAGGATCGTTTAAACGATTTTGCAAGAGATATTGATAACTGTAAATACGCACGTTTGTGTAACCAGCTTTAGCCATCGTATCACGATACGCTTTCCAAATTTTCACCCAAGTAGTGGTATCCGTTGGTGCTGATTTTGCACCGTGTGTATAACGCCAGTCTTCTAAGTCGAAGTAAATAGGGTAAGTTGGTTTAATATTGTATTTTTTGATTAACGCAAGAGTTTGTTCGGCATCTTCTACGCCATCTGCCTCCGTAGAAGCATAAGTGTAGAGGTAAATTCCATAAGGCACTCCAAGACGGTTTAGCTCGCTAATGTTGTGGGCGAGATGTTTATCTTCGGCACCAGAGTAACCGATACGAACAATAACCGCATCAATATCATTGTCCTTGATGATGCCTTCCCAGTTTGAGATATGACCTTGGTGTTCGCTGATGTCCATGACTTTCTTAGTTGTTTCGTCTCCAAGACGTTGGCTCGCACCATTATAGAAGTAACGTTTGCCGTCTTTTTCAACCCAACCGATATCGACTGCTTTCTTGCTCAAAACATTTCCACTCCCGTCAAATACGTATTGATAGTGATCGATGATATGCGTCCCCGTCGCCATTTTACCGTTATCGAGTACGTAATATTTATTCTCAATCCATTCTTTACGCGCGACTTTTCCGTTGCCCTTGAAGTAGTACCAGTAGCCACCGACTTTTGCCCAGTAGTTCTTCGCGAATGTTCCGTCTTCTTTGAAATAGTAAGAAGAACTAGTTGATTGGTCGTATTGCATTTCGTTTTTCGCCATACGTCCATTACCCTTGATAAAGTAAGAGCCGACCCATTCATTTTTGGCTATGTAGCCACCGTC
>CAJZJY010000169.1 GCA_916050055.1 uncultured Streptococcus sp. | reverse complement strand
TTCATAAAACTTTTTATTGTCCATAGTAAGCATTCGCTCCATGTTTTCTTAAATAGTGTTTATCTAAAATTGTTTGTGACATTGGCTTCATATTTGGGTTTAAAGCAAAGTTATGCCATGCCATGTTTGCAATGTATTCTAATACAGTAATGTTGTGTACTGCATCCATTGCATCTTTACCCCATGCAAATGGTCCGTGGTTGAATACTAAAACTCCAGGAATCGCATTTGGATCTTTATCTTTGAAAGTCTCAACGATTACTTTACCTGTTTCTAACTCATAAGCACCTTTAATTTCAGCTTCAGTCATTTCACGAGTGCAAGGGATTGTTCCGTAGAAGTAGTCCCCTTGTGTTGTACCAAATGCTGGAATTTCTTGTCCTTGTTGAGCCATTGTAGTTGCCCATAGAGAGTGAGTGTGCACTACTCCATTTACATCTTTGAAATTACGATAAATTTCTAAATGAGTATCTAAGTCTGAAGAAGGTTTTAGAGCTCCTTCTACTTTGTTTCCGTCGATATCCACAATTACGATATCATCAGCAGTTAGTTTATCATAGTCAACGCCTGAAGGTTTGATTGCAATAACCCCTGCTTCTCGGTCGTACTCTGAAACGTTACCCCATGTAAAAATAACTAATCCATGTTTTGGTAACTCTAAGTTTGCTTTAAATACACGTTCTTTTAATTGTTCGTATGCCATTGTAGAATCCCTTCTTATAGGCCTAAAGCTTCAGAAATTTTTTCAGTCATTTCTTTTTCAGATAATAAGTTTTGTAAGCCTACAATTTTAGTGTTTGGTAAATCTAATCCATCAAATACTTCTAATAAAGCTGATGAAATAACTACTAAATCATAGTTTTTAGCTGAAGATTTTGCTTCAGAAACTGCACAGTGGTGAACTTCCAAAGGAATATTCAATTTTCTGAACACGTTAGTTAATTTCATTTTAATAATTTGGCTTGATCCCATTCCGCTTCCGCATGCTGCTAATACTTTCATATTTTACATCTCCTTATATTGTTAGAGTATCGGATAGAACACTACCCGATACCCTAATTTTACTATATTCTTTTACTTATTAAAATTAGTTTTGCTTAGACTCTAAGTATGTTTCATAGTCTTCAGCAATAGTGAAGTAATGTTCTTTGTTTTTGCTGTATTGTAATTGAGGGATTACTAATAAGATTAATAATACGATACCTAAACCAATGTATTGGAAGTTTTGCATTAAGAATCCGAATCCAACCCAGATTGTATCCCAGTCAAAGTTACCATGCCATCCACCGTATGCAGCTAAACCAAATGCACCTGCGGCAATTGCTCCACCTAATACTTGGATCACACCTGATAAGAATGTCAAGATTGAAGCAGCACGTAAACCACCTTTATGGTTAGCGTATACTGCGAATGTAGCGTTGTCGAAGAATACTGGTACGAATCCAGTGATGATTAATACTGGAGATTTGAATACGATTAATCCTAAGATTGCTACGATTTGTCCTAATACCCCGAATAAGAAACCAACTGTTACAGCGTTTGGAGAACCGAATCCGTAAACTGCAGCACAGTCAACTGCTGGCATAGAACCTGGTAATAATTTGTTAGAGATACCTTGGAATGCTTCTGATAACTCAGCAACGAATAAACGAACCCCTAATTGTAAGATTTGAACATAAACAGTGAATGTTAATGCTGTTTGTAAAATGTAGAAGAAGAAGTCGTCAGTTGCTTTTAATGTAGTCATTTTGAATTTAGAAGCAGCAACTGTTAATTCTTGTCCATTTACGCTTACTAAGTAGTCTTTACCTAATACTAATAAGATTGCACCGAAGAACACGATCATTAAGATTGATGTTGCAACGATTGATTCTTTAAAGATTGATAAGAAACCTGGTAATTCAAGATCTTCAATCTTCTTGTCGCTTTTACCTGAGAATTTAGGAGCTAATTTGTCAACTAACCAAACCCCAAACATTTGTTGGTGACCAATTGCAAATCCGCCGCCTTCTGTTAATTCTTGTGTAGCTTCTACTGTTAAGTTTGCAGCTACTGCCCAATATACACCTAAAACAATACCTAATAAGATTACAAATTGTAATTGGTTAACGTTATCACCTAAAGCTAAAGCCATTAACCAAGTTGCTGTAGCAGATTGTTGCACCATGATGTGACCAGTGATGAATACTGTACGAACTTTAGTTAATTTACGGAAGATAACTAATACTAAGTTAGTTAAGAACGCAACTAATAATACTTGTACTGTTAAACCTGTTGCATGACCAGCTGATTTTAATGCAGCTTCTGCAGCAGCTTGACCGAAGTATGGGTCAATAACAGCAGCTTGTAATCCGAAACGATCCCCTAAAGCTGCTAAAACTGGACGGAAGTTTGAAACTAATCCACCAGCAGCTACGTTTAAGATCATGTAACCTACAACTGCTTTAATAAAACCTGCTAATGCATCGTACCATTTACGACCTAATAGTAAGTAACCAACTAAAACGATTAAACCAACAAAGTATTGTGGTTTAGTAAAAATGTTAGCATAGAAGAATTGCCAAAAACTGAATAAAAATTCCATTATTATTCACCTATTCCTTTTAAAATTTTTTCTAAGTCCTCTTTTGATCGCGCTTCTACAAACGCATTGATAATTGATTCATCGTCTAATAACGTCACTAACTCTGATAAGTTGTTTAAGTGTTTTTCATTATCAGTTGATGCTAATACGAAGAATAAACGTGGTTTGTAGTCAGCACCCGGTCCAAATTCCACAGCTTCTTCAATGTTCATAAATGCTACAGCAGTATCATTTACCCCTTTTCCTTCTTGAGCGTGAGGGATACAGATTTCTGGAGCAATTACAATGTAAGGTCCAAATTCATGAACATTACTAATAATGTAACCTGGATATTCAGGTTCAATGATCTTTTGTTCTACTAAAGGTTGGCAAGCTACTTTAATCGCATCTTCCCATGTTAGAGAACCTTTTTGGAACGAAAAGCGTCCATTTTCGATAATTTCTCTTAACAT
>CAJZJY010000168.1 GCA_916050055.1 uncultured Streptococcus sp. | reverse complement strand
GGAATAGATTGACGTTTCGTGCTTGAATCGTGAATGAATTGTTCAATCATTTTGGATTCAAGTAAGTAATATTCTTTCAAACTAGAAAAATAAAAAATAACAAAAGCGATACCGCCTTGTTCACAGCACTCTTTCATATGTTCTAGTTGATGCGTATGAATATTTTTTAGTGGGAAAGAAGTTTTGTTCTTCGTTTCCTTTGCTTCAAAGTCGATGTATTTTCCTTTATACACACCATTATAGTCGGTTGTAGACGCCTGACGAAAATACGCTTCCGTAATCTGCGCTGCGCTTCTTGCAGGGTAGTTTACTTTAACGACTTGAATCGGTGTTGGTTTCTTGTGGATGACCGCTCGTTTTTGAAGGCGATAGAGTTCATTGGTTTGATTCAATATGTTCTCTAAACCCATACCGCGACTACTATAATTTGTTTGTATTGTTTGAGACCGAGTAGCCCGTGATAATTGTTTTTGACCTTTTGGATATTGAATCATTTTATCCCTCCTATGGCGTCTATTATAACATTTTGGGCAAAAAATGAGAAAAACTATTGCTTTTGTTACCTTTTCTTAATCTCTATTCAAAATTCTTGTTAAATTACTGTCGGTTAAGTCAATTATGTTTTACAAAAGAGGAAGAGTATTGTAAAATAAATGAGTATGTAAATCCATTCATCTTTAAGGTGAATAATGAATTTATGGAGGAATAATATGACAGCAAAATTCGAAAAAGTTGAAACTAATAAAGTTGTTTTAACATTTGAAATCTCACAAGAAGATATTAAAAAAGGTTTAGACCAAGCGTTTAACCGCGTTAAAAAGAACGTGAACGTACCTGGTTTCCGTAAAGGTAAAGTAAGCCGTCAAGTATTTGAAAAAATGTACGGTGAAGAGGCTTTATACCAAGATGCATTAAACATTCTTTTACCAGATGCATATGATAACGCAGTTGAAGAAACTGGTATTTTCCCAGTAACTCAACCAACAATCGATATCGAATCAATCGAAAAAGGTAAACCATGGGTTATCAAAGCAGAAGTAATTGTTAAACCTGAAGTTAAATTAGGTGAATACAAAGGCTTAACTGTTGAAAAACAAGATCGTACAGTATCTGAACAAGATGTTGAAGATCGCTTATTACAAGAACAAGCACGTGCAGCTGAATTAGTTGTAAAAGAAGATGCAGCTGAATTAGGCGACACAGTTGTGATCGACTTCGAAGGTTTCTTAGGAGATGAAGCTTTTGAAGGCGGAAAAGGTGAAAACCACTCATTAGAATTAGGCTCAGGTTCATTCATCCCAGGTTTCGAAGACCAATTAGTTGGCGCTAAAGAAGGCGATGAAGTAGAAGTGAAAGTGACTTTCCCAGAAGAATACCATGCTGAAAACTTAAAAGGTCAAGAAGCAGTATTCAAAGTTAAAGTTCACGAAGTAAAAACTAAAGAATTACCTGAACTAACAGATGAATTCGCTAAAGATGTTGATGATTCAGTTGAAACATTAGCAGAATTAAAAGAAAAATTCCGTAAAGAATTAGAAGAAGCTAAAGCAGCAGCTGCTGACGAAGCAGTAGCGGATGAAGCTTTACGTAAAGCAGTAGAAAACGCTGAAATCGTTGAATTACCACACGAAATGGTTCACGACGAAGTTCACCGTCAAATGGAACACTACTTAAACGATATGCGTCGTAACGGAATCTCTCCTGAAATGTACTACCAAATCACTGGTACAACAGAAGCAGATTTACACAAAATGATGGAAAAAGACGCTGACGTTCGTACTAAGACAAACTTAGTATTAGAACAAATCGTTAAAGAAGAAGGCATCGAAGCAACTGATGAAGATGTAGCTAACGAAGTGAAAGAATTAGCTGCTCAATACGGTATGGAAGAAGATGCAGTTCGTGCTGCTGTTTCAGTAGATATGTTGAAAAACGATATCTCAATGAAGAAAGCATTAGCTGTAATTACTGATTCTGCTAAAGAAGCTTAATTTTATAAAATTAAATAGAAAAGCGCCGGTTTCGCTAGAGACCGGCGCTTTTTGAAACAACATTTCTTGTTGAATATAGTGACTTATGGTACTCTTAAATTGAGAAATCAGGAAAAGAATGGGGGTTTCAGATTGTATAAAGATGAAACAAAACAAGTAAGATGTTCATTTTGTGGAAAATCACAAGAACAAGTAAAGAAAATTATCGCTGGTCCTGATGTATTTATTTGTAATGAATGTGTTGATTTATGTAAAGAAATTATCGATGAAGAATTTTCTTCAATGACAATGGATGAAATGATTGAGGTTTTAAAACCTCAAGAAATTCTCAAAGTTTTAAATGATTACGTTGTTGGCCAAGAACATGCAAAGAAATCATTAGCAGTGGCGGTTTATAATCACTATAAACGTATTAATCACTTATTTAGTGAAGATGACGACGTTGAATTACAAAAGAGCAACATTTGTTTAATTGGACCAACTGGGTCTGGTAAAACTTATTTAGCTCAGTCATTAGCGCGTATTTTAAATGTTCCATTTGCGATAGCGGATGCGACTACATTAACTGAAGCTGGTTACGTTGGTGAGGATGTTGAAAATATTCTTCTAAAACTATTACAAGCGACAGACTATGATATTGAACGTGCTGAAAAAGGGATTATTTATATTGATGAGATTGATAAGATTGCCCGTAAGAGCGAGAATGTATCTATTACTCGTGATGTAAGTGGTGAAGGGGTTCAACAAGCCTTACTGAAAATTTTAGAAGGGACTGTTGCGTCTGTTCCACCTCAAGGAGGACGTAAGCATCCACATCAAGAACTCATTCAAATTGACACAACGAATATTTTATTTATCGTTGGTGGAGCATTTGACGGCATCGAAACAATCGTGAAAGAGCGTCTTGGTGCTAAAGTGATTGGATTTGGATCTTCTAATAAAAACTTATCGAGTCACGAAAGTTTAATGCAACTGATTATTCCAGAAGATTTACAAAAATTCGGTTTAATACCAGAGTTTATTGGACGTCTTCCAATTACTGCTGCGTTAGAACCGTTAAGTAAAGAT
>CAJZJY010000167.1 GCA_916050055.1 uncultured Streptococcus sp. | reverse complement strand
ACAACAGCAGAAACAACAGCAGAAACAACAGCAGAAACAACAGCAGAAACAACAGCAGAAACAACAGTAGAAACAACAGCAGAAACAACAACTAGTACGCCAGAAGAACCAAAACAAGAAGAATTACCAAATACAGGAGCTACGGCTTCTCTAACTGGTGCAGCAATTGCAGCAATGTTAACAGGTTTTGGAGTATTAGGATTCAAGAAAAAAGAAGACTAAAATCATAAGAGATGAATGAGGGTGTATTGCATCCTCATTCTTTTTTTGCTTCAAATTATGGTATAATAAAACGAATATGCATCAAGCGAGGTGGCCTCATGAAAACAGATATTAAAATTGCACAAGAAAACCAAATGCAACCCATCACGGTTATTGCTGAAAAGCTTCATTTAACACCTGATGAAGTGGAACCCTATGGAAAATACAAAGCCAAGATTGATAAGACTGATATTCATAACCCAGAGAATTTTGGGAAACTCATTTTAGTGACATCGATGAATCCGACTCCTGCTGGAGAAGGAAAGTCTACAGTAACAGTTGGCCTTGGAGACGCATTAACAGCGATTGGAAAGAAAACCGCCATTGCACTTCGTGAACCATCTCTAGGGCCAACTCTTGGGCTCAAAGGGGGAGCTACAGGTGGAGGTTATGCGCAAGTTGTTCCCATGGAAGAAATCAATTTGCATTTCACAGGGGACATGCATGCCCTAACGACAGCAACAAATCTGTTATCTGCCATCATCGATAATCATATTCATCAAGGAAATGAATTAGAAATCGATCCTAACCGCATTATTTGGAAGCGGGCCTTGGACTTAAATGACCGAGCGTTGCGAGAAATTGAAATCGGACTGGGAGGTTCAGTGAATGGAACACCTCGTAAAGACGGTTTTGATATTACGGTCGCAACTGAAATGATGGCGATTCTTTGCTTGGCGAGTGATTTAAGCGACTTGCAACGACGCGTTTCAAATATTCTCGTAGCGTATACAAAGTCAGGAGAACCTGTTACCGTGTTTGATTTAGGTGCGGAAGGTGCAATTACCGCATTACTCAAAGAGGCGATGAAGCCTAACCTTGTGCAGACATTGGAAGAAACACCAGCCATTGTTCATGGAGGACCATTTGCTAATATCGCGCATGGCTGTAATAGTGTCGTGGCAACGAGAATGGCATTGACGCTTGCAGACTATGTCGTGACCGAAGCAGGGTTCGGTGCTGACCTTGGTGCACAGAAGTTCCTCGATATTAAAGTTCCTGTTCTTGGAAAACATCCAGATGCAGTTGTGCTTGTAGCGACCATTCGTTCGACGAAAATGCATGGTGGCGTTGCGCTAGATGAACTCGCACTTGGTGAGAATCTCGAGGCGGTTCGTGAAGGTTTCAAAAATGTACGAAAACATATCGAAAACGTACAAGCATATGGCTTACCAGTTGTTGTAGCCTTAAATGAATTTTTAACAGATACAAAAGATGAACAAGCCCTCTTTATGGAATTATGCCGTGAGATGGGTGTGGATTGTGTTCTTACGAGTGTGTGGAAACATGGAAGTCGGGGCGGTATCGCACTAGCAGAGAAAGTCGTCGAATTATGTGAGAACAACGCTACTTTTCAACCAACTTACGATATGAGTGCGACAATCCAAGAAAAAGTCGAGACGATTGCGAAGAACGTTTATGGTGCGACAAACGTTCATTATTCAGACGAAGCCCTTACACAATTGAAGGAATTCGAAAAACTGGGATGGAACCATCTGAATGTGTGTATTGCCAAAACACCATACTCATTCTCGGATAATGCGAAGTTAAAAGGACGACCAACCGATTTCGATATTACGATTCGTTCTTTCGTCCCTAAGCTTGGTGCTGGATTTATTGTCGCATTAACGGGAACAGTTTTAACAATGCCGGGACTTCCTAAAATTCCGGCAGCACTTGGAATTAGTGTTGATGACAATGGGAAAATTCAAGGGTTATATTAAGAGACTTGAAAGGAGTTTGCATGAAAGATTTTAGAGTCGATCATTTAAAAAAATCTTATGGTGCGAAATCATTATTAGAAGACGTATCCTTTATTATTAACGAAGGAGAACACGTTGGTTTAATCGGTCAAAATGGGACTGGGAAGAGTACATTATTATCCATTCTTGCAGGAGTTGATTTTGCTGAATCAGGAGACATCACAACGTCTAACGATTACAGAATTGGATATTTATCTCAGCAACCAGAATTGGATGATGAAGATTCGATTTTTGAGGCCTTGTATAAAGGCGACCATCCAACATTAAAAGTCGTTCATGACTTTGAAGAAGTGGTGGAACAATTACGAGAAAATCCAACGTCAGAAAGCCTTACAAAACGATACAGTGTCTTAGAGCAAAAGATGAATGAAATCGATGGATGGCAAGTGGAAGTTCAAATCAAGACTATTCTCCAAAAGATGGGACTAACGGATATCCAGAAAGAAGTGGGCACACTCTCTGGTGGTCAGAAGAAACGTGTGGGACTTGCAAAAGTATTGATGGAAGAACCGGATTTACTATTGCTCGATGAACCAACGAACCACTTAGACTTAGAAGCCATCGAATGGTTAGAAGGATATTTAGCCAATTACAAAGGTGCGATGATGCTCGTGACTCACGACCGTTACTTCTTAGAACGTGCGGTGACGCATATGTTTGAACTCGTGAACGGTAGAATCGAAGCGTATGAAGGGAATTATGAATCGTACTTAGAGCAACGAAGCCAACGAGAACAAATCGCAGCACGTATGAGTCAAAAGCAAAAACGATTGTACTTGAGTGAACTAGAATGGATGCGTCAAGGAGCACAGGCTCGTTCAACGAAGCAACAGGCTCGAATTCATCGTTTTGAAGCATTAGAAAAAGATGTGAAGCAAACTACTTCAAAAGAGAAACTAGTGATGGAGTTTGATCAAGCTCGTATTGGAAAACGTGTCTTCCAATTAGAAGATGCCAGCCTTTCAATCAATGGGCAGTCCATTGTGAAGAATCTAGATTGGATTATTCAAAGTCAAGCGCGTATCGGGATTGCTGGGGTGAATGGTGTTG
>CAJZJY010000166.1 GCA_916050055.1 uncultured Streptococcus sp. | reverse complement strand
TTTACATAAGAATCAATACTTACGTAAATTGAAGCTAATTTGCTTAGTTCTTCTTGAGAATAGATTACATTAGGGTAAGCTGGTAAAGCAAATTGTTTTAATTCTTGGTCCATCTTCAATTTCAAACCATCACCTTGAGTTTGGTCAATTTCTACGCGGCTGTTGATGTTATCGCTCACGTATTTAGGTCCGAAGTCACGTAGAGAGTGAATCCAAGCATATTCATCGGCAGATTTACCGTCTTTTGGAGGTAATACTTTATATTTGTCACCATCTTTTTCTGTAGCAATTCCAAATGAACCATAGAAGTTTTGGATACTTGCATCGTCAGTATAGAATTTGTCGAACCATTGTAATAATTTAGCAGGGTTCTTCGCTTTTGTAGTGATTAATAATTCATTACGTCCATAGTTGTAGTGGTCTGGGTCAGAAGCAACATAGCCTTTTCCGTCAGGACCTTTTAATGCTGGTAAAGGAACATATTCGCTAGCATGTAATCCAAATGTGGCATCGGCAGTCCAACCACTTGAAACACCTACTCTAGATACTGATTTGTCCATACGTTTTGCAGCACTCATTGATGAATCTTCAGTGTAAAGTTCAGGATCAATTAAGCCTTTCTTGTATGCATCATGCATTGCTGCAATCCCTTGTTTGTAGCTTTCTTCTGTACGAAGATATACAGGTTTACCATCTTTAACAGACATTTCATAAGTGTTATCTGCACCTAAACGGTTGTTAAATGGAAGGATGTAAGAGAATGTTGGGTCAAAGTTACCTGATCCAAATGGAATTTCGTCTGTTGCATCCCCGTTTCCATTTGCGTCTTTATCTTTGAATTCTTGTAGTACTTTTACTAATTCTTCATAAGTTTGAGGTACTTTCAATCCTAGATTATCGAGCCATTTTTTATTGATGAATAATTGGTTCCCTACTGTTGGACGCATTGGTAATTTCTTAGGAAGACTGTAAATGTGTCCGTCAGGAGATGTAATCATCGCTTTTAATTTTGGTTCTTGTTCCATCGCCTTTGTAAGGTTTGGCATGTTTTCTTTAATTAAATCTTCTAGAGGAATAAATAAAGATTGGTTTTGCGCAATTTCAGCGTCGTTAAATGCGTTTGATCCTAAGAAGGCATCTGGTAGGTCTCCGCTGGCAATTAATACAGATTTTTTGTCTGTCCAGTCTGAAGCCACTAAAGTATCCCAGCTAATTTCAATACCTGCTTCTTTGGCAGAATCATCGATAAATCCTTTATGGTACTCTTCACCCCAGTCCGACCATCGAACCGTTGTGATTTTGAAATTTGTTTGATCTGACTTTTCGTCACTTGACTTAGTTGTTGAATTTGAGCAAGCTGCTAGTCCAGTAAGTGTAGCTGCTGCCAAAAACAAATATTTCATTTTGTTGATTTTCATAATATCTCTCCTATTCTTTTAGTGCGCCAATCATGACACCCTGATTGAAATATTTTTGGACAAATGGATAAAGCAACATAATCGGAGCTGTTGAAATTACAATTGCTGCGTATTTCATCATATCAGCTTTAATCCGAAGGTCTGATGCAAGTTCCCCTGTTGCCTGAGATTGCATCATTTGGTTACTAATTAACAATCGTCTTAAGATTAATTGCAATGGTTGCAAGTTTTCTTTTGTTAAGTAAATTAAAGCGTTGAACCAAGAGTTCCAAATACCAACCGCTGTCCATAAACCAATTACAGCGATAATGGCTTTTGATAAAGGAACAACGATTTTGAAGAAATAACGAATTGTTCCGCAACCATCAATTTGAGCCGCTTCCCACATACCTTCTGGGATGCTGTTGTTGAAGAATGTTCTTGCAACGATAATGTTGTAAGAAGATACTGCAAATGGTACAACCATTACCCAGAATGTATCGACAAGTCCGACACTCTTCACTGTTAAGTAGATTGGAATCAATCCACCTGATACAAACATCGGAACAATGTAGAGAACGCTGAGCCACTTTTTACCAAGTAGGTCTCGTCTAGATAATGCGTATCCAGCAGGAATGTTGATTAGTAGTGCGATTAATGTACCGACTACTGTATATAAAATCGTGTTGAGATAACTTCTTAAGAACAGTGGTTGTTCAATTAATCGTTGATATCCATCTAATTTCCATTCGTGTGGAATAAACCAAACTTTACCATTGGCTACATCAGAAGGATTACTAAAGGAAGCAATCACAACAAACCACAATGGGTAAACGATTAATAATATTAACAAGATTGCAAAACCGTAGATCACTACGTCAAAAAACAAATCTGATTTTGATTTTCTTGAAGCTTTAAACCATTTCATGCTATGACCACCCTCCTTTTAAAATAGTCCTGTTTTGGTATAACGTTTAGAAAACCAATTGACAGATAATAGAATAATTAAGTTGACTACAGTATTGAATAATCCGATTGCTGTAGAGTAACTATATTGGAAGTTTTGCATCCCAACTTTATATACGTAAGTCGAAATCACCTCACTTCCAGCTAGGTTCAATGGATTTTGTAATAATAATACTTTTTCAAAACCGATACTCAATAAGCTACCGGCTCTTAAAATCAATAGAATCATTGCTGTAGGTAAAAGTAATGGTAAGTCGATGTTGAGAATCTTTTGCATACGTGAAGCTCCGTCCATTGTAGCCGCTTCGTAATACGTTGGATCGATGGCTGATAACGCTGCTAAGTAAATGATGCTATCCCAACCGATATGTTGCCAAACATCACTCCAAACATAAACACCAGCAAAACTATCTGGTTTTGATAATAAGTTTGGCATTGTCCATCCTAGAGACTTAAAGATATTGGCGATCAACCCACTATTTGGTGATAAGAATAAAATGATGATCCCACACATAACCATTGTTGAAATAAAGTGTGGTAGATAGGTTGTTACTTGAAATACTTTTTTGAATTTCCCTGCTCTTAATTGGTTACATAAAAGCGCTAGTAGGATTGGTAATGGAAATCCAACGAGAATGCTATAGATTGAAATCTTTAATGTGTTCATCATCGTTGTTCCGAATTGAACTGATTTAAAGAATTGGGTAAAATATTTAAA
>CAJZJY010000165.1 GCA_916050055.1 uncultured Streptococcus sp. | reverse complement strand
GAATACATGGCTTGTCCAGACGTTGACGGAGCTCTTGTAGGTGGAGCAAGCTTACAACCAGATTCATTCTTAGCTTTATTGGAGGCAGTAAAATAATGGCAAAATCACCAGTTGCAATCATTATCTTAGACGGTTTCGGATGGAGACCAGATGTTGAAGGTAATGCCGTTGCACAAGCAAAAAAACCAAATTTTGATCGTTATTATAACGAATTCCCTCATACAACATTAAAAGCTTCTGGATTAGATGTAGGTCTACCAGACGGTCAAATGGGGAACTCAGAAGTAGGTCATACAAACATCGGTGCTGGACGTATCGTTTACCAAAGCTTAACTCGTATCGACAAAGCAATTTTGGATGGCGAATTCGAATCAAACCCAGCATTAAACGGTGCGTTTAACCATGTTTTGGAAAATGGCTCAGCACTACACTTATTCGGATTATTATCTGATGGTGGGGTACACAGCCATATCAACCATTTATTAGCATTAGTGGAAACAGCTAAAGCAAAAGGAATCGACAAAGTGTACATTCATGCATTTATGGATGGACGTGACGTAGACCCTAAAGCTGGTCCTTCTTACATCAAAACTTTAGAAGACAAATTAGCTGAAGTAGGCGTTGGAGAAATCGCAACAGTGTCAGGTCGTTACTATGCAATGGACCGTGACAAACGTTGGGAACGTGTGAAATTAGCTTATGATGCAATCGCTCATAGCGAAGGCCCACAATTCGAAAGCGCACAAGCTGTCATTGCTAATAGCTACGCTAAAGATGTGACAGACGAATTCGTCATTCCATCAGTAATTGTTAAAGATGGCAAACCAGTGGCAAAAGTTGAAAACAACGATGCAATCATCTTCTTCAACTTCCGTCCTGACCGTGCAATCCAATTATCAAATGCGTTCACTGATAAAGAGTGGACAAACTTTGATCGTGGAGATCGCGCAACAAACGTTAAATTTGTGACAATGACTTTATATAACCCAAGCGTGGATGCAGAAGTTGCATTCCCACCAATCCCAATGACAAACGTTCTTGGTGAAGTGTTATCTAAAGCAGGTCTTGCACAATTACGTATTGCCGAAACTGAAAAATATCCACACGTAACATTCTTCATGAATGGTGGACGTAACGAAGAATTCCCTGGCGAAAACCGTATTTTAATTCCTTCTCCAAAGGTTGCAACTTACGACTTGAAACCAGAAATGAGTGCTTACGAAGTAGGAGATGCATTATACAACTCAATCATCAATGATGAAAATGATGCGATTATCTTAAACTTCGCAAACCCAGACATGGTTGGACACTCAGGAATGTTAGAACCAACAATCAAAGCGATTGAAGCAGTGGATGAAAACTTAGGTAAAGTAGTAGATGCTATCCTTGAAAAAGGCGGTAGCGCAATTATCTTTGCTGACCACGGTAACTCAGAAACAATGATTACACCAGAAGGAACACCACATACTGCACATACAACAGTGCCAGTACCAGTGATTGTTACGAAGAAAGGTGTAACATTACGCGAGGGTGGACGTTTAGCAGACGTTGCTCCAACGATGCTTGATTTACTAAATGTTGAAAAACCAGCAGAAATGACTGGGGAAACATTAATCGAAAAATAAAGAAAACCTTATCAAAGGTTGAAAGTCTGATGATTTTCGATTAAAATAATAACGTACAAAATAAATATTAAAGGAGTTAATAAATCATGCCATTTATTACAGATGTATTAGCAAGAGAAGTACTAGACTCACGTGGAAACCCAACTATCGAAGTTGAAGTTTACACAGAAAGCGGAGCGTTCGGACGCGGTATGGTTCCTTCAGGAGCTTCAACTGGTGAATACGAAGCAGTTGAATTACGTGACGGCGACAAATCTCGTTACTCAGGAAAAGGAGTTCAAAAAGCAGTTGACAATGTAAACAACATTATCGCTGAAGCTATCTTAGGTTATGATGTTCGTGAGCAAATGGCGATCGACAAATTAATGATCGAATTAGATGGTACTCCAAACAAAGGTAAATTAGGAGCTAACGCAATCTTAGGCGTATCTATCGCTGTAGCACGCGCAGCTGCTGACTACTTAGATCAACCTTTATACCAATACTTAGGCGGATTCAACACTAAAGTATTACCAACACCAATGATGAACATCGTTAACGGTGGATCTCACTCAGATGCTCCAATCGCATTCCAAGAGTTCATGATCTTACCAGTTGGTGCTCCATCATTCAAAGAAGCTTTACGTTGGGGTGCTGAAGTATTCCACGCATTGAAAGCTATCTTACACGACCGTGGTTTAGTAACTGCAGTTGGTGACGAAGGTGGTTTCGCTCCTACATTCGAAGGAACTGAAGATGCTGTAGAAACAATCTTATCAGCAATCAAAAAAGTAGGTCTAGAACCTGGTAAAGATGTTTACTTAGGATTTGACTGTGCTTCATCTGAATTCTTTAAAGATGGCGTATATGACTACACAATCTTCGAAGGCGAAAAAGGTGCTAAACGTACTCCAGCTGAACAAGTTGAATACTTAGCAGAATTAGTTGAAAAATACCCAATCATCACAATCGAAGACGGCTGTGACGAAAACGACTGGGATGGATGGAAATTATTAACTGAACGCTTAGGCGGTAAAGTTCAATTAGTTGGTGACGACTTATTCGTAACAAACACTGAAATCTTATCTCGTGGTATCGAACAAGGTATTGCAAACTCAATCTTAATCAAAGTTAACCAAATCGGTACTTTAACTGAAACATTCAACGCAATTGAAATGGCTCAAAAAGCTGGTTACACTGCAGTTGTTTCACACCGTTCTGGTGAAACTGAAGATGCTACAATTGCTGACATCGCAGTTGCAACAAACGCTGGACAAATCAAGACTGGTTCATTAAGCCGTACAGACCGTATTGCTAAATACAACCAATTATTACGTATTGAAGATCAATTAGGTGACTTAGCTGTTTACCAAGGTCTATCAGCGTTCTACAACTTGAAAAACAAATAATTCCTAGGAATTAGGGAGGGGAAGCAGATTTGCTTCCCCTCCTTTTTTGTGCAAAAATTGAGGGATTCAACCGAAGGTTGAAGG
>CAJZJY010000164.1 GCA_916050055.1 uncultured Streptococcus sp. | reverse complement strand
CGACTACTTGTTACTAAAACCGCTGCATCATAACGGTAAGGAATTGAGTACTCAGGGTTCTTCATAATTTGAACCACACCTGGATCTCCTACCGCGATGTTATCGACACCGATTTCTTTTAAAAATTTCAAATACTCAGGTACAAGCGCAATTCCTTCATTATGGAAAATCGCGTTTACAGCAACGCTCGCTTTCTTTCCATATTGGTGCGCCAATTCCGTTAATTCTTTTTGTTCCTCACGTGTAAACGACATAGGAAGGCGAAGTCCGAATTGGTCTTCCCCAAAATAAATCGTGTCCACGCCCGCTTCAAGCAAGTCTTTTGCTTGTTGGATGGATTCAACTGTTGCAATCAGCTCTATCATCCAAAGGCCCCCTTTGTTTCTATTAAATTTATACTCATCTAGAGTATCATAAAATGGCTCATTTTTCTAATGTTGTATAGAAAAATAAACAATCCACCCTGCCAAAAGTGGCGGATGGATTGCTGTTTGTTATTCGACTTCTAATTGAATGCCAAATCCTTCTGGCAAAGCAGTAAATACCGCAATCTCAGATGGAAGTAAGTGCCCGATAACGTTTTGTCGCACATCCGAAGGCAAGTCAACTTTAGCAATTTCGATTTCGCCTTGGTAACGACCATACTGGCTATTCGCTTGATTGATTTCTCCAACGGTGCGGGTTGTTGTAGAAACCTCTCCGCCAAGTAAGGCCCAGCCGCGAGTACCGAGTACGCGGTATACAAAATCACTGGCATCGATACGGTCACGAAGCACTTTACCGGTTAATTCCACGGGTGCTTCTGCCTTCAACGACACGAACCCTTCTTGGAATTCCTTCATGACTTTTTGTGTAGAGGCGTTAATAAATGTGTCCCCCACTAAAATCATATCGGTGTGCGCCTTAATAAGTTCGCAAATCGCCAATCGCGTATCTAATGTACGATGCGTTTCAACTGTTGGCAAACCTTCATGAAGCGGCCCTCTTAAAGGTTCATCTCCTGGAATAAACGCGAGTACTTTTATCCCAAGCACATGCAATTTTTCATTAATCAAGGTGAATTTTTCAAGCGAAATCCCTGAATATACTTTTGGATAATAATTATGACAAGCGATGATTCGACGAGAAAATCCGAGTCGTTCTAACACTTTATATTCACGGTGCGTAAACGTCGAAGCATTTACAACAAGCGTAAACGCCTTTCCGCAACGTTCGATAAACGCTTCGTCCCCAAATTCGTCCAGACGTAAGTACGATAGCCCCGCATTTTTCAGAGCCGCAATATTTTCTTTGGTAAGATCTTTATGGGCGATGTCTGGAATTAAATCTACTTCATATGAGCGAGCAAGCTCCACAAGACGAGCCATATCCGAAATTTCTAACGTATGTTCTGGTAACTGAAAAGAAGTGAAAGCCACGGTTTGACGCGCGGCTTTCATTTCTTCTAATACTTGTGTAACGACTTGTTCACCAAGATTGATATAGATGGAGCGCCCAAAAGAAATGTTTGCTCTATTTGTTTCCATATACTTCGTTAATACGATCTTCATCTACACCGAAGAACCATGTGATGACAAATCCACCGATGTAAGCTCCGACCATTGCAGTTAAGAAGAGTACTTGAGTTCCTGGTACCATAATTAAAGCACCGAATAACCCAGAAACCCCTTGAGATACAGTACCTAAGTGGAATAGAACTGCTAACATACCGCCGACACCAGATCCTAAGCAGGCTGTTAAGAATGGTTTACCTAAAGGAAGTGTTACAGCGTACATCATTGGTTCCCCGATACCTAAGATACCAACTGGTAATGAGTCTCTTGTTAATTGTTTTAATTTTTTGTTCTTAGTCTTCAAGTATAATGCTAAACCTGCACCTACTTGTCCACCACCGGCCATCATTAAGATTGGTAATAGGTAGTTGATACCTTGAGTTGGCCCTTCTGGATTGTTTAATAGAACGTGGATTGGAGTTAACGCTTGGTGTAAACCAACAGATACGATTGGTAAGAATCCAGCAGCTAAAATATAACCACCAAAAATTCCTAATTGTTCATACACGAAGTTTAATACTGTGTAAATACCTTGAGTTAACGCAGCACCAGCAGGTTGGATGATTAATACTGATAAGAATGCACCAATGATTAATGTTAATAATGGAGTCAAGAATGTTTTCAACATTGTTGGAATCACTTTGTCAACAGCGCGTTCTAAGTAAGCTACTACAATCCCCATCATTAATGCGGCTAATAGTCCACCAGCACCTGGGTTGAAAGGTTTATCCGTAAATGGCATCAACACTTGACCAGCATCCGTTTTTAAAAGAAGTGGCATGGTAGTAACACCAAGAGACATACTTCCTGCGATCGCCCCAAGAATAGGAGTTCCTTTGAACTCACGAGCAGCATTGTAACCTACATATAAAGGCAAGAAGGTGAATAGGCCCCAACCCATTGTACGGATTGCTTGGTACCACCATTCAAAGTTATACGCATTTTGTGTAGATACGTTAATAACGTTTGAAATACCGTTAATTAAACCAGCAGCGATAATCCCTGGTAATAATGGTACGAAAATGTTAGCGATATGTTCCAAGAAGCGTTGAACTGGTCCATTATGTTTTGCTTTATTTTCTTTTTTGTTTTCTTTTGCTAAATCAGCTGCGTCTACTTCGTCTACGCTACCTAATTCGATTCCTGTTAATTCAGAAAATTCGCGACCAACTTCAGTCACTTTACCAGGTCCTAAAACGATTTGAACTCCTTGTTCACGTTCTACAACTCCTAATACTGAATCCACATCTTTTAATCCAGCGACATCCACTTTTGATGTATCCGCTACAGTCAGACGTAAGCGAGTCATACATGTAGCATTGCTGACCACATTTTCCTTCTGTCCGACTTTATTTAAAATTTCACTTGCTACTTTCTTTGCATCCATTTTATTAAGCCTCCTTATTTTTCATTGCCTTTACGATATTCATTTGATTTGCCTGAAGCAGTTGTTCTGCTTCTTGTGCCGAAATATGATGTATTTGAGAGATAATAGCGACTTTTAAATCAAAATCATTTTCCTCAAGAACACGTCTTGCGTCTTCTGGAGAAAGAT
>CAJZJY010000163.1 GCA_916050055.1 uncultured Streptococcus sp. | reverse complement strand
ATTTTTGAAAATGTTCAAGTTGTAAAAGACTTCGATATTGTGAGTGTTGAAAGGATTAAACATCATGAAGGATGCTAAATGGTTTTCAAATCAAGTGGTTCTTGTTACGGGAGCTAGTGGTGGACTAGGTGCACAAATTGCGCTTGAATTAGCCAGAAGAGATGTACAGTTAATTCTAGTGGCTCGTAATGAATCAAAGCTAGAGCAGGTAGCAGCAGAGTGCAAATCGTTCACTTCTAAACCGGTTGATATTTATTCGTGTGATTTAACTGATGATGCGTCTGTTCAAGAATTATTAGCAACTCTTGATGAAGCATACAAAATTACGATGGTCATCAACAATGCTGGCCTTGGCTACCTTAAATTAGCTAAAGACTTAAGTGAATCTGAGATTAGTCAAATGCTTCAGTTGAATTTGAATGCATTAATTAAAATCACACACCATTTTGTTCCTTGTTTCATCGAAGCAAAAAGCGGAGTAATTGTGAATGTTGCGTCCCAAGCTGCAAAATCAGCGACGGTTAAATCGTCCGTGTACTCAGCAACTAAATTTGGAGTGTTAGGATATTCGAATGCATTGCGTTTAGAATTAAAACCTTATGGCATCCATGTGATGACTGTAAATCCAGGCCCGATTGCGACAGACTTCTTTGATAAAGCAGAACCAACTGGAAAATACTTAGAACAATTAGGCGCTGTAGTATTAGATCCAGTGAAGGTAGCAGGAGAAGTTGTTAAAGGGATTGAAAGAGAAAAACGCGAAGTGAATTTACCAAAATCAATGAACTTTGCAAGTAAATTAAATATTTTATTCCCGAAAATAGGAGACAAACTATTAGGGAGTATTTTCAATAAAAAGTAGAGGAGGTGTACGATGAGTTTTTCAAATTATGCATGGAAGTTAAAAGAGAATGTGGATGAAGGACTCGTAACGTCTCTTGCAAGTGAAAGTGGCGTGTCTGAGAATCTCCTTCGCTTATGTGTGGAACGTGGGATTCAAACAGCAGAAGAGTTGCAAGAATTTCTTTCGCCAACCCCACATCTTATCCATGATCCTTTCTTGTTACATGATATGGATAAAGCGGTAGCACGTATTCAAGAAGCCATTGAAAATGGTGAATTCATTCATATTTATGGGGACTATGATGCAGACGGGATTACGAGTACAACGATTCTCTACGAAACTCTTGAAATGCTAGGAGCTCAAGTATCGTACTATTTACCGAATCGCTTTACAGATGGCTATGGTCCCAATATTCCAGCGTTCCAACGCGCGATTGAAGAGGGGCATACACTCATTATTACGGTAGACTGTGGAATTGCAGCGCATGAACCAATTCGTTATGCGATGGAAAATGGGTGTGATGTGATTTTAACGGACCACCATGAGATTCCAAGTGAACTTCCAGAAGCCTATGCCGTTGTCCATCCTCGTCATCCAGAGGCAAACTACCCATGCGGAGATTTATCAGGTGCTGGTGTTGCATTTAAGCTTGCTCATGCGCTTCTAGGAGAGTTTCCAGAAGAAATGGTAGAATTAGCCGCGATTGGAACCATTGCGGACTTAGTGAGCCTTACAGACGAAAATAGAACGATTGCTAAACTAGGAATCAGTCAAATGAAACAAACGCAGCGTATTGGACTTGTTACTTTGATTGAGAAGTTATCCGTTAAAGTTGATAAATTAGATGAAAAAACGATAGGGTTTCAGATTGGACCACGCCTAAATGCATTGGGCCGACTTGGAGATGCCACTCCAGGGGTTCAATTGTTGACAACGTTTGATGATGAAGAAGCAGCGAGTATTGTTGACTTTATGCAATCTGAAAACGAAAGACGTCAAGCTATTGTGAATCAAATTGTTGAAGAAGCCACTCCGCTAATTCATGAACAGATGAATCAACCAATTCTTGTATTAGCTCAGCCAGGATGGCATGAAGGCGTTCTTGGAATTGTAGCAAGTCGAATTGTCGAACAGACGGGTAAACCAACCATTGTGTTAGGGATTAGTGAAGACGGCTTAACAGCTAAGGGTAGTGGGCGTTCGTTTGGAGAATTTAATCTCTATGATGCGTTAACGAGTGTTAAAGATCATCTTCTAAAATTCGGTGGACATCATATGGCTGCTGGATTGACAGTTGAAACGATTATGCTTCCAACGATTATCGAAGGCCTTGAGCAATATGCAAAAGACCATCAAGACTTATTAGATGCGAAAGCTACTTTGACAATTGATGAAGTTCTTCCATTAAAAGATATTACGGTTGATTGGATTGAATCACTTGCCAGCTTAAAACCTTTTGGTACGGATAATCCAGAACCAGTTGTTTCTCTAGAAGGCATCCAAGTGGCGTCAACACAATTACTTGGTGCGGATAAACAGCACTTGAAGCTTAATTTGAAAGAGGTCAATTCGGCAAATACACTTCAAGCGATGGCGTTTAGTAAAGGGGAATGGGCAGCTTCTCTTCAACCAGATACGAAGATTAGCATTGCTGGAACTTTAGAGATTAATGAATGGCAAAATAACCGACTTCCTCAATTAATGGTGAAAGATATCGCTGTTAAAGGTAGAGTCGTTATCGACTGGCGCACTTCTAAGATTACAAAAGATCATCTTGCTGTTGAAAATGCACTTTATCTAGCTACAAACGACGTGTACTTGAAGGAACTAGAAACAAGAATTCCAAGTACTTCAAGCGTGATGGATTTTGCATCATTTGTAGCTGCAAACGAAAACCCAACTGCTAAAGCAATTGTGTTATTCGATCTACCAGAAAAGATTGAAGAAGTGGAAACTTTCTTTAAAATGGAATGGACACAGCCACTATACGTCATCGCGTATACGAAGAATTCGGTTGTGACAACTGGTATTCCAGATAAGCCTAAGTTTGGTCTGGTATATAAATACATTCAATCTCATGGGCAAATTCCGTACAATGAAAAACTAGTTTCGGTCGCTGGATTCCTCAAAATTCCAGTTGAACAATTCCGAGTGATATTAAAAGTGTTTTTTGAGTTGGAATTTGTTAAAATAGTAGATGGACATTTGATGATTAACGAAAGTCCAAAAACGAATGACTTAGAAGAGTCAACCTTATTGAAAAAGTTAAATGAACAAATGTTGCTTGAAAGGAAATTCAACTATAGCCA
>CAJZJY010000162.1 GCA_916050055.1 uncultured Streptococcus sp. | reverse complement strand
CCAAATCGGTCGCCCATTACATCTTCCAGATTCAATTCTTGAATATCTTGAATTTGACTCATACTATTCCTCCTCTCCTAGTAACGACAATTGTTCTACATGATCAATTGTTGCTTCCTCTTTCTTAACTGATGGTTTCTTTTCTTCTTTTTTCGGACTAGCTGTTGTGCTAATGGCATTTACGTCTGATTCTAAAATGCTCTTATCTTCTTCTAGACCAAACTCAACGTGACGTTCAATCCATTTACGACGAGGTTCAACTTTATTCCCCATCAATGTGCTTACACGACGTTCTGCTTGAGCTTTATCATCGATGACAACACGAATTAACGTTCTTGTATCTGGGTTCATGGTCGTATCCCATAATTGGTCAGCGTTCATTTCCCCAAGACCTTTATAACGTTGTAATAAGTAGCCTTTCCCGACTAATTTAGTCTTTTCTTCAAGTTCTTTTTCTGTCCACGCATACTCAACGACTTGTTTTTTACCAGTTCCTTTAGAAATCTTATATAAAGGTGGTAATGCAAGATATACTTTTCCTGCTTCAATTAATGGTTTCATATAGCGATAGAAGAATGTTAACAGCAAGACTTGAATGTGGGCACCATCGGTATCCGCATCGGTCATAATGACAATCTTGTCATAGTTACAATCTTCAATCTTGAAGTCACTACCAACACCAGCTCCAATTGTATAAATAATCGTATTGATTTCTTCGTTCTTCAGAATGTCTGAAATCGATGCTTTTTCTGTATTGATTACTTTACCACGTAATGGAAGAATCGCTTGGAACTTACGGTCACGACCTTGTTTAGCAGAACCACCGGCAGAGTCCCCCTCTACTAAGTAAAGTTCATTCTTCTTAGGGTTCTTGCTTTGCGCAGGCGTTAATTTACCAGAAAGAAGTGTTTCTTTCTTCTTGCCCTTCTTACCATTACGGCTTTCTTCACGGGCTTTACGACTCGCCTCACGAGCTTCACGAGCTTTAATCGCTTTACGAATTAATTCTTGTGCAATTTCTCCGTTCTCTGTTAAGAAGAATCCTAATTGCTCAGAAATCGTATTTTCCACAATCCCACGTGCAGCAGGTGTTCCTAATTTATCTTTTGTTTGGCCTTCAAATTGAAGAATTTCTTCAGGAATACGAAGCGAAATAATCGCAGTTAATCCTTCACGGACATCGCTACCTTCAAGGTTTTTATCTTTATCTTTTAACAGTCCAACTTTACGTGCATATTCGTTAAATGCTTTCGTTAAGGCACTCTTCATTCCCACTTCATGAGTACCACCGTCTTTTGTACGAACGTTGTTAACGAAAGATAAAATCGTTTCTGAATAGCCGTCGTTATATTGGAATGCAAATTCTGTTTCTACACCATCAACTGTGCTATCGAAATCCACAACAGGTGATAATGTATCTTTTTCTTCATTTAAGTATTGGATGAAATCGCGAATCCCTTCTTCATAATGGAAGGTTTCTGATTCGCCAGTACGTTCATCAGTCAATACAATTGTAAGACCTTTTAATAAGAATGCAGATTCTCTTAAACGTTCTGCTAATGTTTCATACGACCAGTTCGTCGTAGAGAAAGTCTTATCACTTGGTAAGAAAGTTACTGAAGTTCCAGAACCGCGTCGGCTTGTTTTCTCTTTCTTAACCGTTCCTACAGGTTCACCACCGTTTTTGAACGATTGTTTGTATAAAGTGCCGTCTCGTAACACTTCTACTGTTAACCAATCGGATAACGCGTTTACTACAGAAGCTCCTACCCCGTGAAGACCACCTGATGTTTTATATCCACCTTGACCGAATTTACCACCGGCATGGAGTACTGTAAAAATAACTTGAATCGTTGGAATTCCAGAAGCGTGTTTCCCAGTAGGCATTCCACGACCATTATCTTTTACAGTAAGCGATTGGTCCTTATGAATTGTAACTTCAATTTTTGTTGCATAACCTGATAAAGCTTCATCGACTGCGTTATCCACAATCTCGTAAGCTAAATGATGAAGTCCGCGGTGATCTGTTGATCCAATATACATCCCTGGACGTTTACGAACAGCTTCAAGGCCTTCTAAAACCTGAATCGCATCATCATTATATTGATTCGTTACTTTGCTCATTTAATACGCTCCTTTTTTTGTCATCCTATCTATAATACTTGTTTTTCGTAATTTTCGCAAGATTTCTCCTTAGAAATGGCGCTAAATTAACCTTTCTCATCCGTTGTATAGACAGCACCTTTTATGTTAAACTGTCACTAGACTGTTTTAAGGAGAAATGAATTTATGTCATTTACTTTTATTATAGGTGCTGCTGTAGCGTACCTACTTGGCTCTATTCCATCTGGATTATGGATTGGACAAACATTCTTTCAAAAAGATATTCGCGAATTTGGTAGCGGGAATTTAGGATCTACAAATGCGTTCCGTGTTCTTGGTCCAAAAGCAGGTTCTGTTGTGTTATTTTGTGACGTATTTAAAGGTTCTCTAGCAACAATTCTTGCAATGACTATCTTCAAACAACCAAGTATTTCACCGCTTTGGATTGCATCTTTTGCAGTGATTGGTCACACTTTCCCACTCTTTGCTTCATTCAAAGGTGGTAAAGCCGTAGCGACTTTTGCTGGAATGATTTTAGCCTATCAACCATTATTATTACTTTACGGATTAATAATTTTTTTGATACTATTAGCAATCACGCGTATGGTTAGTTTGACTGCAATGGTGACCATTTCTTTAGGTGTTCTCTTATCATTACTCTTTAATGATTGGGTACTAACAGCATTTGCACTTGCTATTGATATTTTCATCATTTATCGTCATAGAGCCAACATTCAACGAATTCTAAATGGAACTGAAAACAAAGTCCCAATGCCTTGGGATAAGAAAAATAAAGACACTAAGTAAATCTTAGTGTCTTTTCTTTTTATTCAAATACAAATGTCGCACATGATTGATACGGTGTACCTTTAGTGATTCGGAGAATATTTTTCTTTTCTTTGAGGTTTAATGTAGTCTCATTTGCTAGGTCTGGATAACCATCCCATGGTTCAAAGCAAATAAATGGTGAGTCATCTGGCATTGTCCAAACGCCAACAGCCTCGATTCCATTTAAATGAACCGTTACACTTCTTTGTCCTTTAGGAGAATACAATTTC
>CAJZJY010000161.1 GCA_916050055.1 uncultured Streptococcus sp. | reverse complement strand
AATTAGCCGAGAAAGAAACGATTCCGGCCATCGTACGTGACTACTCTGAAGAAACAATGATTCAAATCGCGGTTGTAGAAAACTTACAACGCGAAAACTTGAAACCATTAGATGAAGCCATGGCATATCGCACATTGATGGATTCATTGAAATTAAAACAAGAAGAAGTCGCTAACCGTGTCGGCAAGAGCCGTTCATATGTGGCCAACTTCTTACGTTTATTAACATTGCCAGTTCCTGTGCAAGAACTCGTTCAAAGCGGAGAGTTATCAGCAGGGCATGCACGTACATTGCTTGGATTAAAAGACCAAACGAAAATCTTGCCTGTCGCTAAAAAAGCGGTGAAGGAAGGTTTGACGGTTCGTTCGTTAGAACAACTCGTTCAATCAATTAATGAACCAGCCAAGAAAGTGGTTAAAAAGGTAGCGAAACCGAAAAAATCCATGTATATCGTTGAATCAGAAGAACGCTTGATGGATAAATTTGGAACAAGCGTGCAAATCGTCGAAAAAGGCGAGCGTGGAAAAATCGAGATTGAATACCTTTCTCAAAAGGATTTAACACGTATTTTAGAAGTATTAGAAATCGAATTAGACGATTAAAAAGGAGTCTGTATGAAAGCAGGAACAACGTATCAATTACACGATCATGTGGAAATGAAAAAGCCGCATGCGTGCCAAACGAATTCCTGGGAAATCATCCGTATGGGGATGGACATTCGTATCAAGTGTGATCACTGTGGTCAAATGGTCCTAATGCCAAGACGGGAATTCGAGAAGAAGATGAAAAAGGTGACGATTTCTGTTGCCGAAGAAAACAAATAAAGAAAGAGTGTGACAAATGGCCTTAACAGCTGGAATCGTCGGCTTACCAAACGTTGGGAAGTCAACATTATTTAATGCAATTACAAAAGCAGGGGTCGAAGCAGCGAACTATCCGTTTGCGACGATTGACCCAAACGTCGGAGTGGTAGAAGTACCAGACCTTCGTTTACAAAAACTAACAGAATTAGTGAAACCAAAGAAAACTGTCCCAACGACATTTGAATTTACAGATATTGCGGGGATCGTTAAAGGGGCAAGCCGCGGGGAAGGTCTTGGAAATAAATTCTTAAGCCATATCCGTCAAGTAGATGCGATTTGCCAAGTGGTTCGTTGTTTTGAAGACGAAAATATTACACACGTGGCTGGGAAAGTAGACCCAATCGCTGACATCGAAACGATCAACCTAGAGTTAGTGTTGGCCGACCTTGAGTCAGTGAACAAACGCATTGCGCGTGTGGCGAAAATTGCGAAAACTAAAGATAAAGACGCGGTTGCAGAACTTGCAGTTTTAGAAAAAATCAAACCTGTCTTAGAAGAAGGAAAATTAGCACGTACGATTGAATTCACAGACGAAGAACTTCCAATCGTGAAAGGCTTATTCCTTTTAACAACAAAACCAATGCTTTACATCGCAAACATCTCTGAAGATGACGTGATGGAAGGCGGCCATAACCAATATGTGCAATTAGTAGAAGACTATGCTGCAAAAGAAGATGCAGAAGTCGTAGTGATTTGTGCGAAAATCGAAGAAGAGGTAGCCGAATTAGAGGAAGAAGAGAAACAAGCCTTCTTAGAAGAAATGGGTATCGAAATCTCAGGGTTAGATATCTTAATCCAAAAAGCATACCACTTATTAGGATTAGCGACTTACTTTACAGCGGGTGAACAAGAAGTGCGCGCGTGGACATTCCGCCGTGGTATGAAAGCTCCGCAATGCGCGGGAATCATCCACTCAGACTTCGAGCGTGGATTTATCCGTGCCGAAACGGTAGCCTATGCAGACCTACTTGAATACGGTAGTATGACGGCTGCGAAAGAAAACGGAAAAGTTCGTCAAGAAGGTAAAGAATATGTCGTGCAAGATGGCGACGTAATGCTCTTTAGATTTAATGTATAAGGTTATCGGAGGATTGTAGCATGTCAGAACAAAACGTACAAGAAGAAGTAGTAGTGTCACTAGACGCTCTAAAAGCAGAATTAACAAATAAAAATGAACAATACATCTATCAATTAGAACGCGCATTGAAAGAAGCTGGATTTGACGAAGCGCAAATCGAAAAAGAATTATCAGTGATGCTTCCAGAAATCATTGAAAAACAAAAAGCGGGTGTGACTGCTCGTCAATTGTTTGGTACGGTAACAGAACGCGTTCAATCAATCGTAGCTGGGCCAACCAAAGACCCAGATGCAAAATCACCAGACTGGCAAATTGCCGTTGATGGCGGATTGTTAGTCGGCGGATTATTCGCTCTTGTTACAGGAGTGATGTTGATGTTAAACCCAAGTGCAGATACACAACCAATGGGACTCTTCACACTTATCATCAACTTTATTGCAGGGGCATTTGTGATGCTTGCGATTTCTAAAAATGCACCGAAATTCGATAATCCAAAAGGTCAACGCGGATATATCCGTTACTTAGTTGTAAGTACAGTTGCGATGGTCGCTTGGTTAATCTTAGTGGTGTTAAGTCAACAATATATCCCATCAGTGATTAACATTGTGATGAGTTACGAGTGGTACTTACTCATCGGAGCTGCGGCTCTTGCTGGTAAATTCTACTTGAAGAAGAAATTAAATATTGTCGGATCAGTAATGTAAGAAACGAAAACAATCTGTGTGACGATGACAGCGGAGTGCTTCGTGGAAGTCGGCAGTCATCGCACGCTTCTTTTATAGAGGTGAGCATATGAAACAAATGAAACGTTGGATCATCACGTTTTTATTAGGATTAGTTGCCTTTTTGGGACTTGGTACTACGGTTGATGCGAGAAGTTTAGTCGTTGATAAGTATGATATCGAAGCAAATATTTTAGAAAATGGGGACGTTCAGTTCTTCGAAACGATTACCTTCCAATCGGACGGTGCGTATAACGGGGTCTTCTACAACTTGGATTACTCTGGTTTTGGGAAACCAACAGATGTCAATGCGTATTTAGAAACGAGCGAAGGCCGCCTGTTAATGAACCAGGAGAATTCAGGGAAAAAGGGAACGTATCAATTAACGGATAGCGGTTCGAAGATTCAGTTCAAAGTATTTTTCCCATTCTCGAACTCAAAATTAAAAGTGACTTTTCAATATACGATTCCAAAACTCATTACGAACTACTTAGATACGGCCGAATTAAACCGTAGAGTAGTCGGACAAGAGTGGGAAATCGACCAAC
>CAJZJY010000160.1 GCA_916050055.1 uncultured Streptococcus sp. | reverse complement strand
TGACGAATTGTCATGAGCCTTTTTTTATTTGTGTGCTTTCTAATTGCCCGCCTTTAAAGTATAATGGAAAGGTATAAGACAGGGGAGACGAGTATGAGCGAGGAAAAGAAACAACTAGAAGGACTTTCAGAAGAAGAATTCGAAACGTTTGTGGAGAATGCTATCGATGCCTTCGAAGAGAAAGTACAGAAGAATGAGTATATCGATGAGATTGAAGAGTTTTTCCAATTGTTAGAAAAAGCCAATCGGTGGGATGACCTTACCTATTATATTGAAGAAGATCAACTAAAATTACCGACGGAAGCTAGCTACTGGATGTGGAAGATTAAAGTAGCGATTCAAAATGAACAGTTTAAGCAAGTGGAAGCATGGCTGGTTCACGAAAATGTGATTGCTGCACTTGGAATGGATAAGGTTCTAGAGTGTACACTGCTCTGCGAGAAGGAAAAGAATCGTTTCACCCAGGAAGAAGTCGAGAAGCTTCAACAATTAAGTGCACGTTTGAAAAAAGACGAACCATTAACAGAAGAGCAGAATGACTATATGGCAACAACCTTGATGTTGATGCAAACACCATTGAAATGGACCGTTATCGAAGCCTTTCTGATGAGCTCTTTGACACAACTATTTTGGAAAGGATTCTTAATAGAATGTTGGTTAACGGATGGGAAAACTGCAAAGATTCGATACTATGATGCGTTTAGCGAAAAGGTGGTCGAAGTCGATAAATCAGAAGTGATTTCGGTCTATGATCATCCAGTATTTGTTGAAATTGAACGGCTGATTGATACGCAAAACGCTTTGGAAGAAGAGATGAAAGAACTGTTATTGCAAAAGGCGCAATCTGATTTTCTTCGCGTTAGTCCATTTGTGGACCGTTATTTCAGTGATGGAGCTGAGTGGCTAGAGGTACAGCTACAACGAGAGAATTTATTATTAAGCTTGTACGAAAATGATGAAACATTTATTCGTCATTTGAAGGCTTAGTACCTGTTCAAATAGAGCGAAAACGGTATAATAGAGGTACATGCAATAAGGAGGGTTACACATGGAAAATGGAGTTGTAAAATGGTTTAACAACGAAAAAGGGTATGGGTTCATTCGAAACACAAAAATGGATGAAGATATTTTTGTGCATTTCACAGGAATTGCGCAAGAAGGATTCAAGTCGTTGAAAGAAGGTCAACAGGTGACTTTCGAAATTACAAGAGGAGCACATGGAGTGCAAGCGACTCATGTGGTCGTTGTCGAAAATGATTAAAGTCTATACAGACGCGGCCGTGAATGGAAATCCAGGAGACGTAGGGTTGGGAGTCCTCGTTTTGAAAGATGGGGAACAAATGCCATTTAAGATTCCTGTGGAAGAAAAAATGGATAATCATTTAGCGGAATTCACAGCAATTCATTGGGCATTAGGCTGGTTGCTGGAGGAAGGATACCAAGAAGAACTGATTTTCATACATACCGATTCCAAAGTAACCGCTGATGCGATTGAAAAAAACTATACGAAAAAAGAAGCGAATCGAATCGTTTTAAAGGAAATTCAAAAGCAGGTGAAACACTTTCCACAATTATTTGTGAAGTGGATTCCTGAAAGTGAAAATAAGGGTGCGGATCAATTAGCAAGACAAGCCCTCCAACAAATGATTGGAAAGCTATAAAGGAGCAAACAAATGAACGAAAAAACACTCTATTTTAGTAGTCTGTGTCCAGATACTGTGCCATTTAAAGAGGCTATGGAAAGACTGGGCGTAACAGCACGTGAAGTGGATATTACAGCCAGTATGAGAAACTTAAAAGAATTCTTGAGATTACGTGATAATGAAGCGGTATTTACTCCGCGTAAAGAACAGGGAATGGTGGGAGTTCCATGTCTTGTCGATGGCGGAGACTATATTTTCGAAGTGAGTGACCTCGAAGAAAGTTTTGCCAATTAGTGGAAGACTTAAAGAATAACATCATTCCACTAATCTTTTTGGGAATGAATGGGCTACTCTTTGTGTTGATGGGCTTTGATAAACTATGTGCTGTCATGAGAAAGTGGCGCGTTCCGGAAAAAACTTTGCTTGGGATTGGTTTATTTGGTGGAGGCTTTGGTGGGCTTCTTGGGTTAGTAATTTTTAACCATAAAAAGCGGAAACACTATTTTATGTGGACATTCCTATTGAATATCGCAATCTGGGGAATCCTTTATTATAGTATATGGCTTAGAAAGTAGGGCTCATGGAGAAACAAGAACGTTTTTATTTTGATGTTTGGATTGCACTTCTTAGTACGTTAGCGGGAATGGTCAATGTTGTCACACTATTACTATTTTTAATGCCAACAACGCACTTTACTGGGAATATTACGCAATTTGTTTTGTCCTTCAATGAAGAAGAATGGGGGACAATGCTCCATTTACTAGGAATGATTCTCTGTTTTTCTGGTGGCGGAGTATTGTCGGGTTTTCTATTTTCGAAGAAAAAATTTGAACCGACAAAACGGTATGGAGTATTATTAATGATGTTCGGAAGTATGATGCTTCTATTGTTTCTGTTTGGATTACGCGACGAGAAATGGTTATATTTCTTCTCGTTTGTTGTCGGAACACAAAATGGAATGTTTATTTACTACCATGGAATTATCGTACGAACATCTCACTTTACGGGCTATTTAACGGATATTGGAGTGGTTCTTGGGCGATTGATGCGCGGTCAGATTAAGGATCGTTGGAAAGTGCTCTTTTATTTTACGAGCATGCTGTTTTTCGGAATTGGTGTCACGGTTTCATACCAGCTATTTCAATCCTTTGGGGTAGCAACAATAATCGCTGTAGGAATAGGATATATTCTAGTGGGATTGTATTATTTTAGTTTCCGTAAAGCATTTTTTCATAAATAGGAGGAAAACAATGAAAGTTTTAGTTGTAGTAGATATGCAAAATGATTTTGTCGATGGAGTACTTGGCTCAAAAGAAGCAGTGGCTATTATCGATCATGCTGTTGAAGTCATCGAGAATTTTGATGGGAAAGTATTTTATACACTGGATACACACGGAGAAGATTATCTCGATACAGAAGAAGGACGTCACTTACCAGTAGTACACTGTGTCAGAGGTTCTAAAGGATGGGAGTTAAATCCACAAATCCAAAAAGCGTTAGAGAGTCGCAATGCAAAAGGGATTGAAAAACCAACATTTGGTTCAGAAAAATTAATGGAACTCATTCAAAAAGAAGT
>CAJZJY010000159.1 GCA_916050055.1 uncultured Streptococcus sp. | reverse complement strand
TGCTCTTCCGATCTGTATCTGCTTGGTATTTTAAGTCCGGATACTTATCAGAAACAATTTTAGCATTTTTTTCATATGCTTCAATTACATTCAAAAATTTAGGGGTAAATTTTTGTGTTGTAATGCTATTTTCACGATGCATATAGTAATACTTTTTCGCCTCTGTAGCAGCAATCTTCTCACATCTACTTAATAAATCCACCATAATAAATGCATCTTCTGCTATCTTCCCTTTATCAAAACGAATTTGATCAAACAAACTCTTCTTATATAATTTATTAACAGCAGTAACAGAAAACACTTTTGCTTCAAGTACCATTTTTATTGCTTGTTCACTTGTCATTAAGTATGGTTTATTTTCAGTATTATCTTTTGTAATTTCATCGTTGTAAACATCATTTAATCTACAAAAAGAAATTTCAGAATCATACTTTAATAGATTCGATAGAAGAATTTCGTACATATCTTCATCGACAAAATCATCACTGTCTACAAATCCAACATAATCTGAAGTAGCTTTATCAATACCATAGTTTCTTGCATCAGATAATCCACCATTTTCTTTATGATAGACAACAATTCTAGAATCTCTTTGAGCTAATTCATCACAGAGTTTACCACTGTTATCTTTTGATCCATCATCCACTAAGATAATTTCAATATTTTTATGTGTCTGATTAATCAACGATTCCACACAGCGTTCTAGATATTGTTCAACGTTGTATACTGGAACAATGATACTAATTTTTGGTTCCATAATACTCCCCTTTATACTTCTCGTATCCATTTTCAAGATCGACAAATAATGCATCATGATGCGCTACCTGCTTATCTGCTGGAGGTGGTGTCATATAATCACCAAATGCTGTTTTTAAGTAAGCATCGTATCCAACTGGAATTGGCATTTTCGTTTGTTCAAATGGTACAAATAACGCTGATTCAAAGCTTTCGATTGGATATTTATTCTTCATATATCCAGGACCTGCACAAAGTTCAGTAATCCCATCACTTTCTTCACGCGTGTACTTTGTCATCTCACGCTCCGCCTTGCTCCAAATCTTATAACGTAATGAACGTGTTGGGAATAATCCTAATAAGAATAAGCTTCCCCATTTCATTAACCCACCATGTTTTTCGGGTACTGTTTGCGCACGGAACAATGAATAAATCAATGCCCAACGGACTTGTTTCTTACGTTCTGATTCTGATTTTGGATAATAATCTAACGGAAGGATATCAATCGCTAAGCCGTGTGGGATATCTAAATCCGCTTGATAAGGCTTCACGCATGTCGTTTCTTTATCACGAATCGTCACAAACAAATTACGGTCTAAGTAATGTTCGTCACTATTTGACATCACATAACGTCCATCTGCTTCTTTTAGCCACAGCTCGATTAATTTTTCATAATCTTTACGTGGCATAAAGAAATCTAAATCATCATCCCAAGGGATAAATCCTTTATGGCGAAGTGCTCCAATGGCCCCACCACCACATAAATAACATAATAATTCATGTTGCTTACAAAATGACACAAAATATTCAGCCATTTCTAAGCATTTCTCTTGTAATGGTTCCATGTTTTCCTCACTTTCTAAATATCCCATTTAGCCACTGTTTTAAATGGCGTTAATTTATCTTCCTCGAAGAAATGATAAATATCTTTCATTTCTTGAATTGGATTTGATTCAAAAATAATTAAGTTCAAACGTGCATGCACTTTTGGATCTGCCATGAATTGAACAGCCTCTTCAAAGTCCTTACGACCTGAACGAGAGCTACCGACCCAAGTCAATCCTTTTTCAAGAATGTCACGTGTGTTTAATGGTACTTCAAACTCACTAACCCCCATCATAACAACCGTTCCTTGAGGTTGAATATGACGGATAATCTCACGGTACGCATCTTGAGTTCCGCTTCCGCCCACACATTCAATAGCATGGTCGAATGTAAAGTCTTCTGGAAGGTCGCTCACATCATATACTTCATCAACAAATGAGAATAAGCGCAACTTCTCAGGATTTTTACCGACAATAATAATCTTAGATTCCGGGAATTTTGCTTTTGCAATTGTTGCTACAACGTATGCTAAACTTCCTGAGCCCCATACCACGATACGATTACGACGACTATGAGCTACTTTGTCAAAACGACGTAATCCGTGAACACCAACTGAAACGAATTCAGAAATGGCAGCGACTTTATCTGGAACCTCTTCGTATTTCACAACACGGTCGATTGGAATCGTCACAAATTCGCGCATGAATCCATCATGACCACTTGAACGGAAGTATGTTCCATTCACGTAGTTTTCGTAAAATTCAGTGTTATGGTCAAAATCACGTGGTGGTTGGTTTGGAATCATCACCACATGGTCTCCTGGCTTATACGTTCCTGTTGGGTCCGCAACAACGATTCCACAACATTCATGAATCAATGCCATTGGTAATTTCTTCTGCAAAATTTTAGCAGGGCGTGTCCCTTGGAAGTAACGTTGATCTGCATGACACAACGCTAAATAGTTTGGTCGTACCACTACAGTATCTTCTTCATAGAAAGACACATCTTCATATTTAATTGAGAAAAACGATGGACGAATGAGTTGATACACTCGATTAATCATTTTAAATCTCTCCTAACATCGCTTGCGCAATTTTCAAGTCTGTTACTGTCGTAATTTTAATGTTTGAATATTCTCCTTCAACGAGGGCAACTTTCACATCATTAACCACGAATACTTTACATGCATCTGTCAAGATTTCTTTGACATCATCCGTAAGGTTATCATACAAGTCAGTAAAGGCTTGAATTTTGAATGTTTGAGGTGTTTGACCTTGATACATATGTGTTCTGTTTGGAATAGAAGAAATCACTTTTCCATCTACAGATTCAACGATTGTATCATTAGCCATCACTACAGTATCCGCTACATCATAGTGTTTCATCGCTTCAATATTATCAACAATCATGCGATATGAAACAAACGGACGAACTGCATCATGTGTAATCAATACATCTTCATGTGAAAATGATCCGCTATTTTTGATATCCTTAATAATACTTAAGATACTATCATTACGATTTCCACCACCGCTAACGACACGGATTTTGTCCTTATTCGTCAAAATATGTTTCTCTAATAAATCATTGAAGTAGCTGACCCAGTTTGGATGAACCGCTACATAGACAACATCTACATCTGGAACAAACAAGAATTTTTAGATCGG
>CAJZJY010000158.1 GCA_916050055.1 uncultured Streptococcus sp. | reverse complement strand
GTAAAGGATTTACTCGTTGAAATTGGCTTTAAACCACTCAATCAACCGCAGATGGTTCATACTGTTGGACGTATTACGAATCTGATTAAAGGTTCTAAAATTGCAAAAGTTCCTTTAGAAACCATTGTTGAAACATTAGAGATGAATGGATACATCGTTAAAGAAAGCAGGGATTAGATGGCTAAAGAAGATTACACGATGGAAGAGCGTCAGGAGATTTTAAAAGACTTGATGCTGCGCCTTCATGCAGGAGAAGATAAAGAAGTCATTCAAAAAGAATTCAATGCAGCCTTTGATGAAATCACTCCTTATGAAATCCAGTTAATGGAGAGAAACTTAATGAGTGAAGGGATTACTTTTGCTGAAATTATGAGCCTCTGTAATGTCCATGCAAACTTGATGGGGTCTAAAGTCAATACGGAAACAACGGTTGCTGATTTCGAACAACCGGGACATCCAGTACATGTCATGAAGATGGAAAATTTAGCGATTCGAGGCGCATTAGACCGTGTGGAACGGTTGCTGAAGAATTATTTAGAGACGAAGGATGAAACAATTAAAAAGGGTTTGAATCGCCAAATTTCGTTGCTTGGTCAATTTGATAATCACTTTCAAAGAAAAGAATATGCCATGTTTCCGATTATGGAGAAAAAGGGCATTACCGCACCTCCTAAGGTAATGTGGGGTGTTGATGACCAAATTCGTGAATTGTATAAGGATTTCAAGACGGCACTAGAAAATGAACAAGCTAATGTGTTAGAAGAGTTTGAAGTGGTCCGTGATGAATTACTAGAGATGATTCAAAAGGAAGAGAATATTCTGATTCCGATGGTGGAACAAGTTTTCCATGTAGATGATTGGGAAACAATTGCTACGCAGTCCCCAGAATATGGATACTGTATTGTAAAACCTGAAAAAGAGTGGGCGGTCAAAAAAGACTTCGCCCCTGTGAAGACAAAAGTCGAGGTTGAAGAAGAAGGAGATATTCCTTTATCGACTGGGTCGCTTTCATTGAAGCAGCTCAATCTGATTTTGAATTTATTACCGATGGAATTGTCGTTTGTAGATCACAATAATATTGTGAAATATTACAACGAAGGAAATGGTGAAGAGAAAATCTTTAAACGCACACCAAGCGCAATAGGCCGTGACGTGATTTTATGTCATCCGCCTAAAGTACATGAAACGGTTCAAACCATTTTTGAACAATTAAAGTCAAAACAAAAAGAGAAAGAAGAAATGTGGTTTAAGAAAGACGGCATGATGGTGCATGTGACGTATCACGCTGTTTGGGATGAAGAAGATAACTATGTAGGGTGTCTGGAATATGTTCAAAACATCCAATCGTTAGTGGATCATTTTAACCAAGCGGATGTGAAGCGAACACTTTCTTAATGACTTTCAATATGTTACAATGCACGTGGATACATTCCACATTACACTTAACTTTAAAGGAGTTATTGACTTATGTATACGACGATGATTCTCGGTGCAATTGCTGGTCTAAGTTTATTCTTATACGGGATGCAATTGATGGGCGACGGATTACAAAAAGTAGCCGGAGAAGGCTTGAAAGGGATTATTCGTAAATTAACGAAAAATCGATTCATGTCAGTACTTGTTGGGATGTTTGTAACAACAATCATTCAAAGTTCATCAGCAACGACAGTAATGGTTGTTGGTTTCGTAAACGCTGGGCTAATGACATTAGCGCAAGCAGTAGGTGTTGTCTTTGGAGCAAACGTCGGAACGACGATTACAGGGCAAATGGTTTCCTTTAACTTGTCACAATGGGCACCTATCGTCATCGCTTCTGGTTTAGTAGCGAACATGCTTACTAAAAATCCAAAAGTTAAAGAAGCTAGTGAAATCTTTATTGGTTTTGGTATTTTATTTATTGGTATGAGCTCATTGAGTTCTGCTTTACAACCGTTAAAAGAATTGCCTGAATTTACTAACTGGATTCTTCAATACGGTAGCAATCCATTTATTGGTGTCGGAATCGGTCTTTTAATGACCCTTGTCTTACAAAGTTCTTCAGCAACGATTGGGGTATTAATCGCTCTTGCTAGTCAAGGTGTGCTTCCTATTACTACAGCGGTGTTTATCATCTTCGGTGATAACATCGGAACATGTACAACTGCTTTAATTAGTAGTTTAGGTACTTCTCGTCGTGGAAAACAAGTTGCTTTATTCCACTTAATGATTAATGTTATCGGTACAGTTTACTTTATGCTTTTCCTTCGCGGTATTCTTGTGAATGTTGTTGAATCTATTGATCCTGGTAATGTTGCTCGTCAGATTGCCAATGCACATACGATTTTCAATATCGTTAACGTAATTGTCTTATTCCCATTCACAAATCTTTTAGTGAAGTTGATTCAAATGATTATTCCAGATGGAGAAGACGAGGAAGAAAGCATTACGCGTTATCTTGATAAACGTATCTTGGTAACTCCGTCAATCGCGTTAGAAAACACAATGTATGAATTTGCTGCGATGGCTCAAGAAACAAGTAGTGCTTTAGAAAATGCGATTGGGGCTGCTCGTACACGTGATAAGAAACTCGTGAAGAAAGCTCTTGAAAACGAGAAGAATATCAATGCGTATGAAAAAGCCATTGTGAAGTACTTAGTTGAAATTTCTCAACAAAATGTATCTGCTAAAGACCAACAAACAATCGATGAGTTGTTTAGTACAGCGAATGATATCGAGCGTATCGGGGACCACGCAGAAAATATTGCAGACTTTGCGAAATCAATTATCGAACGTGAAATCTTCCTAGATGAAGACACAGCGCACGAATTAGATGGCTTGTACGCCCTTGTTCAAAAAGGATTCGCATTATCAATTGACGCCTTATCAACTGGTGATCAAGATAAAGTTCAACAAGCGATCCAAATCGAACGTGATATTGATAAACTCAAGATTGAAGTTCGCGATAAATACATGAAACGTATGAACAAAGGTATTGCTTCTGCTGAATCAGGTATTTTCGTAATGGACTTATTAAGTAACTTAGAACGTATCAGCGACCACTTCAGAAATATTTCTGAAACGGTGGAACGCTTAAAACGTCCAGTTATTGTAACTGAATAATAGTGTTAATCCGTAGGCAATTTTGTCTACGGATTTTTTTTATTAAAAGTAAGATATACCGTATACGGTATATTCCTTATACGGTATAATGTGTTTAGGAGGGATGTTTATGGGAGAAACATTTGAAATAAGT
>CAJZJY010000157.1 GCA_916050055.1 uncultured Streptococcus sp. | reverse complement strand
ACGCTCCAAAAAAAATAAGCAATAGACAGTGAAGTCTATTGCTATTTTACATAATTTAATATGGAAGATAAAGAAACTATCGCTTATCAATCGTCTTTGCTGCTTTATCCCCAATAATTTGTATAATAAATACCAAAATAAGGATGGCTACTGTAGCGACAAAGATGATATCTACTTTGTTTCGTGTATAACCAATGAGGTACGCTAAGTTTCCTAATCCACCCGCACCGATAACACCAGCTACTGCTGTAGAACCGATTAACGCGATTGCCGTTACGGTAATCCCTGATACAAGTGCTGGAAGTGATTCTGGAATCAGCACTTTTGTAATGATTTGGCGGGTATTTGCCCCCATTGATTCTGCCGCCTCGATGACTCCTGACGGGATTTCATTTAACGCGATATCCACTAAACGCGCATAAAATGGCGCTGCACTGATGATCAATGTTGGGATTGCCCCTTTAGGACCCACAATCGTTGACATGATGGCTTTTGTAAAAGGCATTAATAGAGTCAGTAAAATGATAAATGGAATCGCACGGAAAATATTAATGATTCCGCCTAAAATAAGATGAACCCATGTATTTTCAAGACTGCGACCTTTTCCTGTTAAGAAAAGAAGGAGTCCTAAAATTAATCCGATGACAAATACATAGAACGTTGGAATGAAGGTCATATAGAGAGTTTCATTAATAGCTTTAATGACATCAGGCCATACAACATTCTCGAACGAAAACATTTCTCTGAAAAGTTCATCTAGGCTTGCTGATGCTAAAAATAGATTAAACATGCTCTAACACCTCCACGATAATTTCTGCTTGTTTAAGATATTCGATGACCTCTTCTGCTTTTGAAGATTCTTCCTCAATCAAAATAATCATGCTTCCTAATATCCCTTTTTGCGTAATATTTACCTTCGCTTGTAAAATCGATACTGTTGCATCGAGTTTACGAATCGCTTCAGATAATACGGCGTCTCCTGTACGGTCGCCTAAATACTGAATACGAACTGCTACCCCTGGGCGAAGGGATGTTGATAGGTGATGGAATACCTCATCGATTTCATCATCCACACGTTCTTCTCCCACGAATTGTTTTGTAATTGGTTGTTGTGGATTTTTGAAGACTTCAATCACTTCTCCACTTTCCACTACTCGTCCTTCTTCCATCACGGCAACACGGTGGCAAATTTGACGAACGACATGCATTTCATGCGTAATTAACACAATCGTTAACCCTAGTTCTTGGTTGATTTCTACTAATAGCTTCAAGATATCTTTTGTTGTCTTAGGGTCAAGTGCACTCGTCGCTTCGTCGCATAAAAGGACTTCTGGATCGTTAGCTAACGCACGCGCAATCCCGACTCTTTGCTTTTGTCCTCCAGAAAGTTGTGATGGATAAGATTTCTCACGTCCTGTTAGTCCAACTAAATCGATTAATTCGGCTACCTTAGCTTTACGCTCGGCTTTTGGAACTCCTGCAATTTCAAGTGAAAAAGCAATGTTTTCTTCGACTGTTCTCGACCATAAAAGATTGAAATGTTGGAAAATCATCGCGATTTTTTGGCGTTCTTTTAAAAGCTCTTTGCGTTTTAAGGTTGTAATGTCTTTTTCATTAATATAAATATGACCACTTGTAACGGTCTCAAGTCCATTTAACAAACGGATCAATGTACTTTTACCCGCACCTGAAAAACCAATCACTCCAAAAATTTCGCCTCTACTAATCTCTAACGAGACATCTTTTACAGCTTCAACCGTGCCTTGTTTCCCAGTATATGTTTTGGACACGTTCTCTACTCGAATCATTGTTTCACTCCTTAATGGTCAAAAGGGAGCGAAAAGTACAAGGCTTTTGGCTTTGTATCTTTCCACTCCTTTTGTTCTCTTATTATTTTATTATTTCGCAGGAATTACAGAACCATCTGTATATTTTTCGTTGATGAATTTACGGATTTCATCACTTTGTAACGCTTTGATTAATGCTTGAATTTTTGCTTTATCTTTATCAGCAGGTTTTACAGCGACTAAGTTAGCGTATGGTGAGCTTTCGTCTTCTAAAGCGATTGAATCTTTCACTGGTGAAAGTTTAGCATCGATTGCGAAGTTTGAGTTGATGATCACTGCATCGCCTTCATTGTTTTCGTATGTTGATACTAATAATTCAGGTGCGATTTCTGTTTTAATTTGGATGTTCTTTGGATTTTCAGCAATGTCGCTTAATCCAGCAGTTACAGGGTTCACGCCATCTTTTAATTTAATTAATCCAGCTTTTGTGAAGAAGCTTAAGAAACGACCTACTTCAGCAGGGTTTGTTGATGCATATACCACTGCGTTATCTGGTAATTCTTTTAATGATTTATATTTCTTAGAGTAAATTGCCATTGGTTCGATATGAACGTTCCCTACAGAAACTAAATCTTGATTATGTTCTTTGTTGAATTTATCAAGATATGGAGTGTGTTGGAAGTAGTTTGCATCCGCATCTCCTCCGTAAACGATGTTATTTGGTGTTACGTAGTCGTTTACGATGTTGATTTCTAATTTGTACCCTTCTTTTTCTAAGATTGGTTTAGCTGCCTCTAAGATTTCAGCGTGAGGTGCTGGTGAAGCAACTACTTTAATTGTTTTGTCTTCTGCTTTTGCAGCTTCTGTTGTGCTTTCTGATTTTGCTGAGTTGTTTCCGCAAGCTACTAATGCTGTTGCTAAAAGTCCGAATGTTGTTGCTTTGAATAATTTATTAAATTTCATGTTATAAGTCCCCTTTTTGGTTAAATGATTGTTCTTTGTTTAGAAACCACATGCGCGCTTCGTGATTTCCAACAGATGTTGCTCTGACCATGTTGGTTTGGGCCATAAAAAAAGCTTCCCCTCTACACACTAGAGGCGAAGTTTTCGCGTTACCACTCTAATTCCGATAAACCTCACAGTTTACCGCTCCAAAAGTACGTTGCATGGTGCAAGATACCCTTGTACGTTATCGAGTACAAATCGCAAAAGCTTCATCACCTTTGTTGCTCCCAGACCATTTTCAATAAATTGCCCCGTATCCTTTCCCACCAACCGGATTCTCTTTAACGTTCTTCTTTATTTACTTATCTGTTCATTGCATTGTTTTATCTGATGAAATTACTATAAATGATAGCCCTATTCTGAGTCAATACGAAACTCGTTATTTGATTATACCTGTTTTTCAGAACTCGTTATAACTTTTGTGCATATGATCTTCAACAAAAAAAGAAGGAGCACACAACTGATATGTACTCCTTCTACTAT
>CAJZJY010000156.1 GCA_916050055.1 uncultured Streptococcus sp. | reverse complement strand
GCAAATCTTCTTGAGTAATGATGTGCCCTTCTTGAATCAACACTTGTCCTTGTAAAATACGGACCGGTGAAACACTTTGTTTGGCATTTTCTTTTGCGCTATTTGTTGCGTCTTTATCCACAACATTATTGACAACGATACTATTCGTTAACAGTTGTCCAAGCATTTCACGTTCATTGTCAGTAAATCCTCCGTTAAAGAGCGATTTTTTAGCTGCTTCTTGTGCTTGTAGCAAATTAGATTCCGTAATAGATTTGTCCATTCGCTCTTTAATTGCATTCTCAATAGCTGATTCGTAATCATCTAATTTATCTGAGCTAACAGAAAGTAATTGAATGATGACACTATCTGGAATATACAAAGCAAAATCACGAATGGCTTTGTTTTCCGATTCTAAACTCTTCTTGAAATAAGTAAGTCGATCTTGAAGCGTTGCGACTTTTGTTGACACTTCTCCAGAAGTCGTCGTTGTAGAATCAGTTGCAAAAATTTCACTTGAAGCTTTTGCTGCGACTGTCTTAATCGCTTGGAAAAACTGTTTCACTTTATCAATTTGTTGTTGCTCGCGATTTTGGTCGAATACATAAATATCGCCAACACCGTCCATCGCCATCTGCTGATTCTTCTCAGTCTGCTCTTTATCCTCTACGGATTTCGGTGCACGAACAGTTTCTTTTGCAACTTGATTTAATTCAAATGAATAAGAAGTTGGTTGAACATTACTCCATCCTAATATTAATAAGAATAGGAATGTAACACCTAATAGTGCAGGTAAATAGAAAATTCCTAATGATTCTTGAAACTTACGGAGCTTTTGTCTCACTTTCTTCACCTCGTTCCTTCTCAGTGCTATTAGAAGCTGAGTAGGCATTAATAATTTCTGATACAATCGGATGACGTACAACGTCTCCGGCATCAAATTCTACAAAGGCAATACCATTGATTCCTTTTAGTTTACGTTCAGCATCTAAAAGACCACTGGCTTGATGTCCTTTTGGTAAGTCAATTTGCGATTTATCTCCATTGACAATCATTTTCGAGCCAAATCCTAGACGTGTTAAGAACATCTTCATTTGCGCTCTTGTTGTATTTTGAGCTTCATCTAGAATGATAAATGAATCTTCTAATGTACGCCCACGCATATACGCTAGTGGTGCCACTTCGATGACGCCTCGTTCTAGAAGACGATTTGTGTGCTCCATACCGTATACGGTATATAAAGCATCGTATAACGGACGTAAATATGGATCCACTTTTTCTTTTAAGTCCCCTGGTAAGAACCCTAAATTTTCACCGGCTTCAACGGCTGGACGTGTCAAAATGATTTTCTTCACTTCGCCTTTTTTTAACGCTTGAACAGCCATCACTACGGCTACGAATGTTTTACCAGTTCCGGCAGGCCCAATACCAAATACCACATCCGTTTTCTTAATCGCATGAATGTATTGTTGTTGACCATACGTTTTGGCACGAATCGCTTTTCCCGCAAATGTGCGTCCGATTTCTTCGTTATATAAATTAACAAAGTAATCCAAAGTCCCACGTTTGGCCATCTTTACAGCTGTAATGATATCAGTTTTTGAAATACTGATTCCACGTGCAATTAAGTCTTGAAGCTGATTCAGCAGTTCTTTTACTTGCGAAACAGCCTCTTCTTCACCCGTAATAAAGAGTTGCTCCCAACGATGGGTAATTTGTACTTGGAATGAATCTTCAATAAAACGAATATTCTGATCTTGAGAACCAAATAATTGAATTAATTGAGGATTATCGCTTAATTCAACACTTGCTTTTACGGTTTCATTTTCCAATCAGTTATCCTCCAATCCACACTTATTTATTTAAGTGTGCTTTTACTTGTTCTTTAATGACATTACCGTCTGCTTGCCCTTTAAGAGCTTGCATTACGGCACCCATTAATTTACCGAATTCTTTTTGTGTTGTTGCTCCTACTTGTTCAGCAATTTCGGCAATTTTCGCTTGAACTTCTTCTAGTGAAAGTTGTGCTGGTAAGTATTTCTCAACGATTGCTAATTCGCCTTGTGTTTTTTCAACTAATTCTTGGCGGCCTGCTTTTTCAAATTCAACAATAGAATCACGACGTTGTTTTGCTTCTCGAGATAAAATTGTCAATTCTTCCTCAGGTGTTAAATCTGATTTTTTGTCAATTTCAGCAGCTTGAATCGCTGTTTTAATCATACGTAATACAGCTAATGTTTCTTTGTCTTTTGCTTTCATCGCTGTTTTGATATCGTTATTAATTGTTTCTTTTAATGACATTATAATCGCTCCATTCTTTTAATTTCGTTTGATTGATAAAAAAAGACTGGGACTAATAGCCCCAGCCTGACATAGTCTATGATACACAGAGTTGACTAGAACTTGCGTTTACGAGCTGCCTCTGATTTTTTCTTACGTCTTACACTTGGTTTTTCATAAAACTCACGTTTGCGAGCCTCTTGTAAAGTTCCGGTTTTAGAAACAGTACGTTTGAAGCGACGAAGAGCATCATCAAGTGATTCGTTTTTACGAACAACTGTTTTTGACATATCCTATTCCCTCCCTCCGAGCAATAAAAAGTAACTGTTTTCTTTTGAATAGAATAACCAAACAAACGAAATGTCCTTTTTTTATTATAGGAAAGGTTCCATAAAATGTCAATCAACTTTACTAAGGTTCTTGTAACTTTTTTAGGAAAGCCTTAAACTACGCTTTTGCCGCACACTTTTCACATAGACCAAAAATTTCAAAACGATGCGAATGAATTTCACACCCTTCTAATTGATCTTTAAAGAAATCCATAGGACACATATCAATCTCTCTTGTGCTACCACATTTTTCGCAAATGAAATGATGATGATGGCCATGAGCTTGGCAACGGAATCTAAAAAGTTTTTCTCCGTTCAGCTCTGTCTCTTCTAAAATATTTAATTGTACAAAGGTATATAAATTACGATAAATTGTATCATAACTTAATTGTGGGAATTCAGGTGCAATTAATTCTTGCACTTGTTTTGCTGATAAGTAACGGTTGGCATCATTTAAAATTTCAACAAGGCGTTGACGTTTGTTTGTATGCTTGTAACCTGCTTCTTTTAATATCTCCAATGCTTCTTCTACATGATTATGCGAATGGTTATGGTGATGTCCCTTGTGCTCACAGTGGTCGTGATTACAACAATGATCGTGTGAATGCATATTACTTCCCTCTTTCTTCGTTTAATAACTCTTCAATCCAGTGTGCATCAAATTTTCCAGAACGAATCATTTCAATTTCTTTTTTATATGGTGCAATTTG
>CAJZJY010000155.1 GCA_916050055.1 uncultured Streptococcus sp. | reverse complement strand
TCGGTAGAAATACCGAGGATCTTTTGGTTCTGTCAAGTTATTTCAGGTGTTTGTTAAATAAAACATTACTTCTTTTAATTTATAAACTAATTTAAATCTTGCAAAATCGTTTCAAATAGCGTAAAATTTATCTATTCGATGAAGAGAACAAATTGTATAAATATACTTTGTAGAGAGCCAATTATTGGTGGAAGATTGGCAGTCCCTGTTTATAGCAAGAATCATCTCTTAGAAACTTTTCTGAAATACACGATAGATTAAGAAGAGTCGCTTAAATGGCGTTAACAATTTACCAAGGCAAACAAAATATTTGTTTGTAAATTTGGGTGGTACCGCGGATATGATTTCGCCCCTGCAACTTGGCAGGGGCTTTTTTTATGCGCAACGGTCAAAAGATGAAAAAAACAGTCAAACAAAGGAGGAAATTCAATGAAGATGAAGGAAACATTGCAAATTGGGAAAACAGAATTCCCAATGCGTGGGAACTTACCAACAAAAGAACTGGATTACCAAAAAGAATGGGAAGAAGCAGACGTTTATGGACAACGTCAGAAAAAGAATGAAGGCAAACCAACATTCGTGCTTCACGATGGCCCGCCATATGCAAACGGTGCGGTTCACATGGGGCATGCCTTAAACAAGATTTCGAAGGACTTTATCGTTCGTAGTAAATCAATGAGCGGATTCCGTGCACCATTCGTACCAGGATGGGATACACACGGACTTCCAATCGAACAAGCTTTAGCAAACGCTGAAGGGGTTGACCGTAAGAAATTATCAATCGCTGAATTCCGTAAATTATGTGCGGAATACGCATTACGTCAAGTGGACAACCAACGTGCTGAATTCAAACGTTTAGGAGTTACAGGTACATGGGACAAACCATACTTAACACTTCAACCAAAATTCGAAGCAGAACAAATTCGTGTATTCGGTAAAATGGCTGAAAATGGCTATATTTACAAAGGATTAAAACCAATTTACTGGTCTCCATCAAGTGAATCTTCACTGGCGGAAGCTGAAATTGAATATAAAGACGTAGAAAGCCCATCAATCTATGTGGCGTTCAGAGTGAAAGACGGAAAAGGTGTTGTATCAGAGGATGCTTCATTTGTCATCTGGACAACTACTCCTTGGACACTTCCAGCAAACTTAGGGATCTTCGTGCATCCTGACTATGAATATGTAGAAGTGAAAACTGATAAAGGAAACTTCGTCGTAGCTAAAGAATTAGTGAACTCACTTGCTGAAACACTAGGTTGGGAATCTGTTGAAGTCTTAAAAGAATTCCGTGGAACTGAATTGGAATATGCGACAGCATGGCATCCATTCTACGAACGTGAATCTCTAGTAATGCTTGGAGACTATGTAACTCTTGATGCCGGTACTGGTTTAGTTCACTCAGCTCCTGGACACGGGGAAGACGACTTCTACTATTCACGTAAATACAACTTAGATGTATTATCACCAGTAGATAACCAAGGGCATTACACTGCAGAAGCTCCTGGTTTTGAAGGAATGTTCTATGCAAAAGCAAATAAAGTGATTACAGACTTATTAACTGAAAAAGGTGCTTTATTACACTTAAGCTATTTCGTGCATAGTTACCCACATGACTGGAGAACGAAGAAACCTGTTATCTTCCGTGCAACTCCACAATGGTTTGCGTCTATTGATGCTTTCCGTCAAGATATCTTAGATGTGATTGAAAATGATGTGAAATGGTACCACCCATCAGGTCAAGTACGTATTTACAACATGGTTCGTGACCGTGGTGACTGGGTCATCTCTCGTCAACGTGTATGGGGTGTTCCACTTCCTGTATTCTACGGTGAAAACGGAGAACCAATTATCACTCCAGAAACAATTGAGCACGTTGCGAAATTAGTGGAAGAATTCGGTTCTGATGTATGGTTCGAGCGTGAAGCAAAAGACCTATTACCAGAAGGATTCACACATCCAAGCAGTCCAACTGGCACATTTACAAAAGAAATGGACATCATGGACGTATGGTTCGACTCAGGTAGCTCACATGCTGGTGTATTAAGTATTCGTCCAGAATTAACATTCCCAGCTGATTTATACTTAGAAGGATCAGACCAATACCGTGGATGGTTCAACTCAAGTTTAACAACAAGTGTAGCGGTTCATAAACAAGCGCCTTATAAAGCAGTTCTTTCTCAAGGGTTCGTAATGGACGGAGAAGGCAAGAAGATGAGTAAATCCCTAGGAAACGTCATCTCACCTGCAAAAGAAATGCAAACAAAAGGGGCAGATATTATCCGTCTATGGGTATCTTCTGTGGACTACGAATCAGACGTACGTATCAGTACTGAAATCTTAAACCAAGTATCTGAAGCATACCGTAAGATCCGTAACACAATGCGCTTTATGTTAGCGAATACTACAGACTTCGAACCATCTAAACATGCCGTAGCATTTAAAGACCTAAGAAGTGTTGACCAATATATGATGATTCGTTTCAATGATGTTGTGAAGACAATTGAAGAAGCATATGAAAACTATGAATTCTCAACAATTTATCAAACAGTGATGAACTTCTGTACAGTTGATTTATCACAATTCTACTTAGACTTTGCAAAAGACGTTGTGTATATCGAATATGAAGATAACTATGAACGTCGTGCAATGCAAACAGTTATTTACGATATCCTAGTGAAATTAACGAAATTACTAAGCCCAATCTTAGTTCATACGAGTGAAGAAGTTTGGAAATACTTGAAGGAAGAAGAAGCTTATGTTCAATTAGCCGAATTCCCAACAGTAGAAAGCTACGAAAATACAGAAGAAGTATTAGCACAATGGGCTGAATTCTTCAAAGTTCGTAACACTGCTTTGAAAGCTTTAGAAGAAGCTCGTAATGAGAAATTAATCGGTAAGAACTTCGAAGCGAAAGTAACGCTATATCCATCTAATGAAGTTCGTACTTTGTTAGAAGGCTTAAACACAAATGTAGCTCAATTATTCATCGTCAGTGAATTAGAAGTGGCTCAAGAAGGCGTTGAAGCTCCTGCAAATGCAGTTGAAGGCGAAGGCGTGAAAGTCGTTGTTGAACATGCCAAAGGTGAAACTTGTGAACGTTGCCGTGCTGTGAAGATTGAAGTAGGAACATTAGAAGATGCTCCGACTTTATGTAATCGTTGTGCAGCAATTGTGCGTGAACACTTCCCAGAAGCATTAGTTCCTGAAGCAGAATAATAAAAATTTAACTGAGTCGAAGAAATTCGGCTCAGTTTTTTGGTCTAATTAAAACCCCCGGATTGTCCGGGGGTCCAAAAAGCTTTAGCG
>CAJZJY010000154.1 GCA_916050055.1 uncultured Streptococcus sp. | reverse complement strand
TTCCTTAGTATTATTATCTAACATGTAAGCTTGTTGTTGTGTTTCAATTACTTTCACAATCGCTTCATCTGATTGTTTCTGTGCAGTCTTTCTTTGTTGCGCAATATTCGGAATAATCAGTAGCATCATCAAGCCAATAATAAAGAGGCACACGAGTAATTCGATTAACGTGAAGCCTTTTTTCTTTGTTTTCATTTTCATTTTAATTTCCTCCAATCATCGTTAGTGTCGGTAGTAATAAGATCAGATACATGGAAACGATGAGGAATCCAATCCCCATGAGTAGTAACGGTTGAATCCACTTGATTTTCTTTTCGATACCTTGGGTAAATTCGTCGAGCATTTGGTCAGCGTAGACTTGTAGTTGCACGTCTAGTTGCCTTGTCTTTTCTCCTTCTAACACGAGCCAGATAAACTCCTGTCGGAATAGCTTCATCTTCTCAAGCGCCGTAGAAAAAGATTCTCCTTGAATCAGCTGTTCTTCTAGTTTCTGCGCAATCATCTTCGACAGTGCGCTGGTTCCTTCTTTTTTTAGTTCGGACACCATCGACAATAGCGACTGTCCATTCCCTAGAAAATACGAGAACTCTCGTGCATACAAAAACGTCACGTATTGCTGCGCACTCTTTCCAATGACCGGCAGTGAAATCAACATGCGAAACTGATCATAGGTGTTCTTTCTTTTCCAGTACAAGCGGACCGCAAGAATAATAGTGAGGAGGACTATTACAAATCCCAGCGCCAGCTGTGGTAAGTTTTGAAACCCAAGCCATATCCAATAAAGGAAGCCAGACTGCTTGAGTTGTTCTTCTTGCACCATGCTAGAGAGTTGATCGAGTAACAGCATTCGGATACAGAGCACCATTCCGATAACAAACGTAAAAAGAAACGCAGGATACATCATCATCTGCTGCATTTTCTTTTGTTGTTTTTGCTTCCTGGTTAGAAACTCCCCAATCGACGCACAAGCCTTCTCAAAGCTACCAAACTGCATGGATAAATAAATTTGTGAGGTATTCGTTTCTGAGTACCCGACCCGTTTCAAGCACTCATCAAACCGCCGCCCTTCTCCAAGCGTATCCCGCATTTGTTCGAGGTCTTTCTTCTCTGCTTCGAATAAGTATTCTAGAAATTTGAGCGCCTCATCCAAGCTGAACCCTTCCTGAAGTAAATGAGCAAGCTGAATGAGGAACCGACTTTGAACAGGCCCCTTCCATTTCTTAGATAATTTGATAGGTTTCGTAAGTTTTGTCCGTAATGTATCCCAATGCATAAGCCTTCCTCAATACCTTATTAAAAGGATGTACTCTTTCTTCATCAGTCCCGAATTGATTCGTTTTAAAGAAATGCGCTAACTTCTCATGAGTTTCAATTTCAAAAATCGTCCCGCGCTTTTCTCCGTTGGTTAAATGATTACAATGAAGTTCGCATTCCTTACCGCATAGCCCACAATACCGAGGGAGAAGGCGTTGTGAACAAATCGCGATAATGGTTTGCTCGAGCATCGTCTTACTGACGCCCAGTTCCAAGAGCCTTGCTACCACTCCATTACAGTCCTTGGCATGAACGGTTGCTAGAATTAAGTGCCCCGTTAAGGCTGCACGAATCGCCATCTTTGCCGTCATTTCATCTCGAATTTCACCGATGAGTAAAATATCAGGGTGATGACGCAGGCAACTCTTAATGAGTAATTCGTACGTAATTCCAGCCTTCTCGTTAATCTCCGTCTGTAAAAACATTGGCTCATGATACTCCACTGGGTCTTCCATCGTAATCACTTGAAGCGTCTTTTCTTGCATACGGCCCCTGAGCAGGGCATACATCGTACTCGTTTTTCCAGAACTGACCGGTCCGGAAAATAAAATCAAGCCGCTCTTATAGCGTAAGAATTGTTGTAAGAGCGCCCAGTCCTTTGGAAAATAAGTCATCGAACGAATCGACGCCTTTTCCTTTTTAGACCGATGCAAAAGCCTAATAACCATGGATTCCTTCTGCTTAAAATTCGTTATCACTGATAATCTCAGTTCAATCATCTGGTCCTTTGAAATCTCAAAGGTTAAGGAACCACTCTGCGGTCTTCGTCTTTCTCCAACATCCATTCCCGCTTGATACTTTAAGTACGAAATAAATTGCAAGGCCACTTCGTCTGAAATCTTTCTCAACTCTTTTAACCCATTGACATCTCTTAAATAAAATACATACTCCTCTCCAACCGGTAATAAATGAATATCATCTAATTGGTGCTTGATTGCTTGCGTGAACACTTCCGTTGCTAATTCATTCATTTCCATTGTTCTTCCCCCACTCTTTGACTAGTCATAAAGAACTACGAGAAAAACTAAAAAGGAGTCTTTTGGACAACAAAAAAACGTCAAAGAAAATCTCTTCAACGTTTCGAGTTGTTTATCTAATTTTTTTCAAGGTTCCTAACCCTACCCCCACTGCAGCACCTACAGCATCTACAAAGACATCTTGGATGAGCGGTGTGCGTCCTGGAGTGACTCCTTGATGGAATTCATCGGTCATCGCATACAACACTGCAATAAAGAACCCTAAGAACTGTGGCCATCCTTTTTTACGAACGTGAACACTTAACCCTCTCGTCCATTGATAGCCGATAAAGAAGTAAGCTAAGAAATGAGCGGCTTTACGAATGAAAAATTCGATGAACTGCGCATATCCTAAAGAAGGAATACTGATGGTTTGTCCTGCATATTCAAATTTAATTTTAGATAATATTTCTGAAAAAGGTTGCATTGGAAGTCCTTTTTGAATCGTCGATACCAGTGACTGATCCTTATAAGGCATACTTGAGCTAATAAAGATTATTACCATGACTGCAATCGCCAGTGTAATCGCAATGGTTGCTTTTGTTTTTCTAGACACGAAACCTCTCCTTCCTTGTTAACTTTCTTTATTATGGTCAACTCTACAAGTTTAGTCAAGCGTCTTTCCTATTTCTTAAATTCCATAAAAAATAGATAAAAATGTATATTGACGCACTTTTATGAAAGCGTTACAATTAAGGTAACAAATACATTATTGGGAGAGTGTATTATAATGGAACGCTATACTCAAGATTTAAGCTTATTGGTGAAACAAATTCAGCTGCTTGAGGAACAACAGCAGCAACAGAATTACTACAACAATCTCTTCAGCCAGAATCCAAATCCGTATAACAAGTCTTTTGAAGAGATTATCGAGTATTTACTCGGCACTTCCGAGTCCACTTTCTTAATCCACCACTTTGAAGATTTTCCACAAGCCCTGTCTTATGACCAGCAGAAAGAATTCCAGAAGCTGCGACACTATTATTTGCGTCATCAAAACGC
>CAJZJY010000153.1 GCA_916050055.1 uncultured Streptococcus sp. | reverse complement strand
AGAGGTCTTAGTGAAACAAACACTATTCAATGAGTTTACAACGTACCGAGGATACAAGACTCGTACAAGTAATGCGATGAAACTCAAGACAACGACTGATGAAGTGGTTAAAGTAGTCGTAACGAATCCAGAAGGGCTAGAAGTATTTATTGTAACGCACTGCGGATTTGGCTTACGTTATGAATTAAGTGAAATTCCAGTTGTCGGTACAGTAGCTAGCGGTGTGAAAGCAATCAATCTTCGTAAAGAAGATTTTGTTGCTGGAGTGATGGTTTACTCATTAGAACATAAAGTTGTTTCTGCCTTCCTCACAACACAACGCGGAGCTGTAAAACGTTTCAATGTATTAGAAATTTCAATGCTCACACGTGCAAAACGTGGGTTGATGGTTCTTCGTGAATTGAAAACTAAGCCGCATCGCGTCGTATTTTTAGATGGAGAAATTACTTCAACGAACGAATACACGATTGTTGCTGGAAATGGCGAAACAAAAGTTGTTAGACCAATGGATTTAACCCTTGTGGACCGAACAAGTAATGGTTCAGCTCTCCTAGGAGATAATGATCAAGAAGTAAAAGCGGTTTTAACAAACTTTGACTACAGTTCATTAACGTAACAATAAAAAAGATATAGAAAAAGGACTTCCAAATGATTTTGGAAATCCTTTTTGATTAGAATTTAATTTCAGTTGAATATTGAGAAGCTGCGTTCCAGAGAAGATACTCGGTTACACCGGCTTCTTTTAGAGCTTGAATCTCTTCACTGATGACATCAGCAGTATAAAGCTGATAATTTCCTTCGCCAAGGAAGTCGGCCGTGAAGGCTTGAATCCAAGGTCTTGAGATTGGAGAAGGGTTTAATGTCTTCACATATCCTTTTTCAATTACCATATAACGTTTCACGATTTCGTAAGGATCTTTATCTGGATCTTTAACATCTAACGCATAATTCACCCAGTGACTTGGGAAAATCATCGGAGAGATCACATCCACTTTATCGGCAATATTGACAAATTTCTGTCCGATACCACCGATTTTCGATTCAGTAATCGCATGCGCTAAAATATCCGCTGAAAGATGAACACCATATGGTTGTAATTTTTCACGAATGAACGCTACAAAGTCAGTGATAGCCGCGATACGAGCTTCATCATCGTTTTTAATGTGAGCATAATCACCTTTATCAAATACTAAGTCGTCAGATACTGTCTCGAATCCAAGAGGGAAACGAACGTAGTCTAACTGGATATCTTTAAATCCGGCTTTAGCAGCACCGATTGCGATTTCAGCAATATATTCCCAGTTTTCTTTAAGGAAAGGATTTAAGAATGTTTCACCGTCATCCGTATACCAAAGTTGGCCTAATGCATTTCTGAATGAACGCTCAGGGTTTTCCTTTGGAACGTAACGATCCCCAAAACATACAATACGAGCAATTGGATAAATTTGTTCTTGCTCAAGTCGTTTTAGAAGAGCAGTCGTATCTGTCACTTCATTGACGGTATGTTTCTTCACTAGTGGATTATCAGTATCAAGAGGCATAGTAATTTGTCCATAACCATCACGTACATCGATAACTAGTGAGTTAATTGGAGTAGACTTCACGAATTGAATCATGTTTTCTAAGTCTTGTCCTTTTGCACGGAAAGCTTGTAAATACACGCCTTTAACACCGTCTTCAGGGTATGGAATAGAAATACCTGAATCATAAATATGTTCTTGCGGAATATTTGTAGGCATTCTAAGCAAACTATTTGTTCTTAAATTCAATTTACTATCAGCAGCATCTTGTGCGTTTGCGATTGGATAGAAAGCGAGTAGAGAACTAACGGAAGCCATTGCGAGAACACTTGTTAATATAGTCTTTTTCTTCATAATGGTTACTCACCCTTTCCGTTGTTCGCCAAACGAGCTTTTAGAATTCGAATTGGACGATCTAACTCACTAATAGGAGAATTAATCTCTTCGATAATTTGTTGACGCTCATTAGCAGAGTTATTCACTTCAATAATTAGCGATCTTAATTCATCGTTTGTTTGGTTGCCTCCAGAAATGCTGACGAAGAACTCAGCTTCCTTTTCTAATTGCTTTTGAGACATTTCAGAGTAGTTTTTTAACTTAGAAACAATAGATTGAAGATTAGAAACTACAATTTGAATCTCGGCAGAAGGGAGGTTTTTATCCTTCAAGTTACTTAGTCTAGTCGCATCATCTGCTAATACTTTGAGCGATTTTTGCATAGACTTCAACAATTGCTGACGTTCTTGAATATTGGTGAATACTTTACCCGTTTTCTTAGCGTAGTTAGCCATCGTGTAATCTTCATGGATATCCGCTTCCCAATCAGATTGTAACGAATTTTCTAACGCTTGAATGTCATTTAATTGTTGAACGACAACAGGTAAGGTATCTTGTACTTCTTGAACAGTAGATTCGGCACTTTTCTTTGTATTACCACAAGCTCCTAAAAATAAGAAACCAGCGCTAATCAAGAATACCTTGGCTGCGATTTTTTTCATATTACACTCCTTTAACAGTAATGCGTTTTCTTGTTGATATTATACGTGTATTTTAATGATTTTTCAATCTTTTGGTTGATTTTTAGGACTTTCTCCCCATTTTCAGTTAAATTTCACCCATTTTTACCCCTTGAGTGGAAAAAAGCGTTTCATTTTAACGTCATTTTCAGTTCGTTGACTAACCATTGACTTCTTTGTACAATACTATTATTGAAAAGAAATGGAGAGTCGATATGTTTTTATATTTAATTTTAAGTGCTGTACTAATTATTGCAGATCAATTAGTGAAATTATGGATTGTAAATAACTTTAGTTTACATGATGGAATGCAGTTTATTAATGGAATCGTGAGCCTTTTATACGTTCGAAATACCGGAGCAGCCTGGGGAATGTTCGAAGGGAAGATGTTTTTTTTCTACGCAATTACTGCAGTCGCTGTTGGAACACTTTTATACTTAATGTTTAAGGAAAAAGGAAAATCAAAATTATTATTGACAGCATATGCTTTTATTTTAGCTGGAGCAGTTGGAAACTTTATAGACCGTATTCGTTTAGGTTATGTAGTTGATATGTTTAAATTTGAATTTATTGATTTTCCAATTTTTAATGTAGCTGATATTTGTTTAACTTTTGGAGTAATCTTCTTATTCTATTATGTTATTTTTAAAGAACAATCAAAATAGGAGAACGTTATGACATCAGTATTTAAGGAATTAACACTTGATTTAGAAAAAACTGAACGATTAGATAAAGTCTTAACTGCCACTCTTGGTATTAGTAGAAGTACAATTCAAAGTTGGTTAAAGGCAGGGCTTG
>CAJZJY010000152.1 GCA_916050055.1 uncultured Streptococcus sp. | reverse complement strand
ATCAGAATTAACTTATAAGTTAATTTTGGATAATAAAAAGAACTAATCTACAGAGTAGATTAGTTCTTTAATTTATATAATATTCGTTCCATTTATTGAACTTGTTCTTCAGTAGTCGTTTGTACTGTTGTTTCAGGTACTGCTTCAACTTTTCTAATAGGAATTTCTTCTGTTGTAGTCGATACTTTAGGGGTGTCTCTCCAAACACCCTCTTGATCAACATAGTAACCGCCTGGAGTTACTGCATTTCTAAGCATCACACCTGACTTGTCAAAGTAATGCCAGTTATTACCTAATTTTATCCAACCTGTCTGCATTACACCGCTGCCGTCAAAATAATATGTTGAGTGAGAAACTTGGTACAAACCTGTTACCATTTTTCCATTTTCTGCTAAATAGTACCACTTATTATTTTCTTGATACCATCCAGTCTGCATTGCACCACTACTCTTGAAATAGTAATAACCTCCAGCTATCCACTTCCAACCAGTTTGCATTGCTCCACTATCAGTAAAGAAATACTTAGTTCCAGCTATTTCTTTCAAACCAGTTTCCATTGCTCCTGATCCATTTAAGAAATACCAAACACCACTAATTTGTTTCCATCCTGTTTGTAAATATCCATTTGAATCAAAGTAATACCAGACACCACCAGATTGTTGCCAACCTGTTTGAAGGGTTCCTGATGAACTAAAGAGGTAGCGATTGTTTCCAATTGTTTGCCAGCCTGTAACCATTCCACCTGAACTATTTAAATAGTACCAAGAACCACTCAAATATTTCCATCCTGTCTGCATATATCCATTGTTATCAAAGTAATACCAGACATTACTAAGCCGTTGCCATCCTGTTTGCATTGCTCCTGCTGAATTAAAATAGTACCAAGTACCACTTAATTGTTGCCAGCCTGTTTGCATTACACCTGAGCTATTAAAATAATACCAAATACCACTGATTTTCTTCCACCCAGTCACCATGATATAGTTTTCGTAATAATACCATTTGCTTTCGACTTGTTCCCAACCAGTAGCTTTTACTTTATTTAATGGTTTTCCATCCTCTCTACGCGAGCGATATTGGCCACCTGATTTATATATCTCACAGGCTGTTCCATCTTTATCACGATCTAGATGCCCAGCATATCCCGCTTCTCCAACTAAAATATCCCCATAACCAGCAGCCCATGCCTCTGAACAATTTCTAAAATGAACTGTATCTGCATTAGCAGTATTTTCTATCGGTAATATAAAAGATACTAAAACTGCAAAAAAACAAATAATTACTTTTTTTAATTTCATACCTAAACTCCTTTTCAAAGTGATAACTTCATTATAATTGAAACCGTTATCTTATTCAATCGAATGTTGTAAGTTCATCAAAAAAGCCCTAGCCAATTTGGCTAGGACTTCATCATTTGTAATTATTGTTCAATCTCTTTTTCTTGAGCCCATTCGAAGTGGAATGTTCCTGGTTTGTCTACACGGTTGTAAGTATGTGCTCCGAAGTAGTCACGTTGAGCTTGAATTAAGTTTGCAGGTAATGTTTCTGAACGGTATGAATCATAGTATGCTAATGCACTTGAGAATGTTGGTACTGGGATACCAGCACGAACAGCCGTTACAACAACATCACGAACTGCATCTTGGTAAGATTCAGTAACATATAAGAAGTACTTATCTAATAATAAGTTCTTCAATTGAGGATCACGTTCGAACGCATCTGTAATCTTTTGTAAGAATTGCGCACGGATGATACATCCAGCACGGAAAATTTTAGCGATTTCGCCGTAGTTTAAGTCCCAATTGAACTCTTCACTTGCTACGCGCATTTGAGCAAATCCTTGCGCGTAACTCATAATTTTAGAGAAGTATAATCCTTTACGAACTTGTTCGATTAAGGCTTGACGTTCTGAATTTGTTAATTCAGGAATTTTTGTTGCTGCTAATTCTTTACTTGCTGCAACACGTTCCTCTTTCAATGTTGACACGAAACGAGCAAATACAGATTCAGTAATTAATGGAAGTGGCACACCTAAGTCTAATGCGCTTTGTGAAGCCCATTTACCCGTACCTTTGTTTCCTGCAGTATCCATGATTACGTCTACCATTGGACGACCTGTTTCAGGATCTTTCTTCGTTAAGATATCTGCTGTGATTTCGATTAAGTAGCTATCTAATTCGCCTTGGTTCCATTCTTTGAACACTTCAGCGCATTCTTCTACAGATAATCCACCAACACGACGTAGGATATCGTAACTTTCAGCGATTAATTGCATATCACCATATTCGATTCCGTTGTGAACCATTTTTACGTAGTGACCTGCTCCGTTTGGTCCGATGTAAGTCACACATGGAGCGCCATCGTCTGCTTTAGCAGAGATTTCTTCTAAGATTGGTGCTACTAAGTCATATGCATCTTTTTGTCCACCAGGCATGATTGAAGGTCCTTTTAGGGCTCCTTCTTCCCCACCAGATACACCAGTACCGATGAAGTTGATTCCTGAGTTTGCAAGTTCTTCATTACGACGCATTGTATCACGGAAGAATGTATTTCCTCCATCGATTAAAATATCGCCTTTATCTAAGTGTGGAAGTAAACTTTGAATTGTCTTATCTGTTGCTTCCCCAGCTTTAACCATTAATAAAATTCTTCTTGGTTTTTCTAGAGACTCTACAAATTCTTCAACAGAATATGTTGGAACTAATTTTTTATCTGGATGTAGAGCAATCACTTCGTCTGTTTTTGAAGTTGTACGGTTGTAAATTGAAACGCTATAGCCACGGCTTTCAATGTTTAAAGCTAAGTTACGTCCCATAACAGCCATACCCACGACACCAATTTGTTGTTTTGACATGAAACTTCCTCCAATTTGTTTTATTTAACACATCTATGTTATCAAAAATCACGCTTTTTTGAAAGGCATTTGAATGCTTTTCTTTTACTAAAGCTCTTTTTCATTTCACTCATTTTCACTCTTAGAAAACCTTTTAACATTTAACTCTAGTAATTCACATCGATTTACGGTAAACTATTACCGAGCAAAGAAAAAAGGAGCGATTTTGTTGGCAAAGAAAAAACGTAATCTTTCAACAGTTGAAAAAATTACACGTGTTGTAGCCGTATTAATGTTAATCGGTACACTCGGCGCTATCATCTTACAAGTAGCCTTAACTGCAATGAATTATAAATAAACGAAAAGACCGACTGCTTTCCCAGTCGGTCTTTTTTCGAAATTATATAGTTTCTTATTATAATTTTTAATCTTATTCACCAATCCAATAGTTCTTAGCTTCGCCCGCTACTTGCTGCGTTGCTGGAGGTGGTGTCATATAATCTTC
>CAJZJY010000151.1 GCA_916050055.1 uncultured Streptococcus sp. | reverse complement strand
TAGCCGACGAACCGACAGGAGCGCTCGATTCTGAGACTTCTGTTCAAATCATGGATTTATTAAAAGACATCGCCAAGGAACGTTTGGTTATCATGGTGACGCATAACCCAGAGCTGGCACAGAAGTACTCCACACGTATCGTACAAGTATTAGATGGAAACATCTTGAGCGACTCAAACCCATGCGAACCAACAGAGGAGACAAAGCAAGTCGACATCCAGTTCACGAAGACGAAGATGAGCTTTATAACCGCCCTTGTACTTTCCTTTAATAACCTATTGACGAAGAAAGGTCGTACCTTACTAACAGCTTTTGCGGGTTCTATCGGGATTATCGGGATTGCTCTTATCTTAGCCCTTTCCAATGGTGTGAGTGACTACGTTAAAAAGGTGCAGGAAGATACCCTCGTCTCTCTTCCACTGACGATTAGCGAGCAGAACCAGAGCAACTTGTTGGCGACCTCTCCAGATTTGAGCGAGAAGCCTTACAAGGATAATCATGAGCTCGGTATCAATACGGTTTTAACGAATTTATTGAAAAAACAAATCGGAAAGAACGACCTAGCTTCCTTCAAGACTTACTTGGAGGAACACGCTTCGAAGGTCGAATCTCTCACAAAAGACATTCGTTACCGATACAATTTACAACCGTTTATCTATGCAAGTGATACTTCCAACGGACCCAAAAGTATTCTGCCTTCAACCTTAGCTGATGAAGTAGAAACAGCGAATCAAACGATGAAGGGATACTTACAAAACCTCAACTACTGGAGTGAACTTTCTAGTGATTCTTCAATGCTAGAAAGCAAGTACGACGTGTTGGAAGGACGCTTCCCACAAGATAAGTCCGAGATCGTCATTATCGTAGATGAAAACAATCAAATTAGCGATTTGTTGCTCTATAGTTTGCGTATCAAAGATCCCAGTGAATTGAACGATACGAAGAAGCTCGACGAACTCTCTTCTCAAACGTATCAATATAGTGACTTTATCGGAAAAACTTTCAAAGCAGTTGTCAATACAAACCGTTTTGTGAAAGAAAATAACTTATGGGTCAATAAGATTGCAGATGCTTCTTATATGAAAACTCAAATCGAGAATGGGCTCGAACTTAAAATTGTGGGTGTCCTTCGCCAAAAAGACGGCACAAGTTCAAGCGTGAATGCTCCTTCAGGAGGAATCGCCTACACAAGCACCCTTATTGATTACACTTCCGAACACATTCAAAATAGTGATATCGTTAAGGAACAGGAAGCCAATCAAAATCTAAATGTATTTACGGGTAAAGACTTTGCCAAAGATCCTAAACCATTCAGTTCGGAGAATTTAACCGAAGAAGAAAAAATTCAGTTGGCTAAAATGACACCTGAAGAACAGGCGCAGTATGTCCAACAATATAACGACAATTCGGCTTCAACTTACGAGGAAAACCTCGCAAAAATGGGCGTCATCAACAAATCCAAACCAGCTGCCATTGAGCTCTACACCTCTTCGTTCCAACAAAAACAAGACTTAAAAGAGTTCATAAACGCCTATAACACAGCGAAAAAAGAAGCTGGAGAAGACGATAAAGTACTCGCTTATTCAGATGATATCCAATCTATCATGTCTTCAATTACGACATTGGTTGGCGTAGTGACAACAGTACTCGTTGGCTTTGTGGCCATCTCACTCATTGTATCTTCTATAATGATTTCGATTATCACGTACATTTCAGTTCTCGAACGTACAAAAGAAATCGGAATCCTACGTGCAATGGGGGCTTCGAAGAAAGATATTCGTCGTATCTTCACTGCTGAAACAGCCATTGAAGGATTGATCTCTGGGGTGCTCGGTATCACGATTACCTTTCTTGCGACATTCCCAATCAATGCGATTGTTGCGAAAATGACAAATGTGGGAAATGTAGCACAATTACCAATAGAAGTAGCTCTAATCCTTATCGGTATTTCGATTGTCCTTACCATGTTAGCCGGTCTAATCCCTTCACGCATCGCTGCTAAGAAAGACCCAGTCGAATCGCTTCGTAGCGAATAACAACTAAACCACAAAAAGGTGGATAAAGGAATATTTCTTTATTCACTTTTTCTATTGGCTGGAAACTATTAAAAACGTAATCGAAAAATCTCTCCTTATAAAACTTAAATTTCGAGAAGAAAAGACTATATTGGACTAAACCAGTGCCTTATCGCCGTTAATAATGATTGATACGAGCGAAAGCTTGACAAAAAGTGTATAATGAAAGTAAGAAACCAATAGAAAAGGAGTGGCTCTATGAAGAAAACAGTTTACACAAAAGCTGGTCAGGTTGGTCTTATTGAAGTGGAGCATCCGCAAATCATTGAGGCAGATGATGCCATTATTCGGATCGTTCGGACCTGTGTTTGTGGCTCTGATCTGTGGAGCTATCGCAATCCAGATATTGAAACGGGCCATCAGAATAGCGGGCACGAAGCGATTGGTATCGTTGAGGCAATTGGTGATGCAGTGACGACTGTTAAACCTGGCGATTTTGTCATTGCACCTTTCACCCATGGCTGTGGGGAGTGTGATGCCTGTCGCGCTGGCTATGATGGGACTTGTGACCACCATATTGGCACCAATTGGTCTAATGGGGTGCAAGCGGAGTACATTCGCTTCGAATATGCCAACTGGGCTCTTGTCAAAATTCCGGGTCAGCCCTCTGATTATACAGAAGGCATGCTCAAATCCCTCTTGACACTGGCTGATGTCATGCCGACCGGCTATCATGCTGCGCGTGTTGCTAATGTTCAAAAAGGGGATAAGGTTGTCGTTATCGGTGACGGGGCTGTTGGTCAATGTGCTGTTATAGCAGCTAAAATGCGTGGGGCATCTCAAATTGTTCTCATGAGTCGTCACGAAGACCGTCAACAAATGGCTTTGGAGTCAGGGGCGACAGCTGTTGTGGCTGAACGTGGTGAAGAAGGAATTGCCAAGGTGCGAGAAATTCTTGGTGGAGGAGCAGATGCAGCTCTTGAGTGTGTCGGTACTGAGGCAGCGGTTGATCAGGCTCTTGGTGTCCTTCACAATGGTGGGCGTTTGGGCTTTGTTGGGGTTCCTCACTATAGCAATCGAGCTCTTGGTTCAACTTTTGCTCAAAATATTACGGTAGCAGGCGGAGCAGCCTCTGTAACGACTTACAACAAACAGTTCTTACTGAAGGCAGTCCTTGATGGCGATATCAACCCAGGCCGTGTCTTTACTTCAAGTTATAAATTAGAAGAGATTGACCAAGCCTATAAAGATATGGATGAACGTAAGACGATTAAGGCTATGATTGTGATGGAATAAAAAAGAAAATCCTAATGGAGATTTGAGACTC